>JBIIPV010000046.1:0-6604 GCA_044342435.1 Lacibacter sp.
ACTTAAAAGTAAGAGAATAAATGAAATGCCCATAACGGCGAGCCGATACCAACGGCAGATGAGAATAAAAGGGCATAACATATGGCAAAAAAACAATAACTATTCACATATGAAATGCCCATAACGGTTGGCTGATAACAACGGCGATGAGAATAAAAGGGCATAACATATGACCATTAAAACTATAACTATTCACATATGAAATGCCCATAACGATTGGTCGATACCAACGGCGGATGAGAATAGAAGGGCATAACATATGACCATTAAAACTATAATTATTCACATATGAAATACAAAGTAGCTTTAGTAACAGGCGGATACTCCGGGGAAGCGGAGGTTTCTTATAACTCTGCTCGTAATGTGGCGAGCCATCTTGATCGCAACAGGTATGAAGTGTATTTGATTGATATACGCAAGGATGGATGGTTTTACAAAGATGATGCAGGGGTTGAGCAGGAGGTAGACAGGAAAGATTTTTCTGTTTATGCTGATGAGAAAAAAGTGAGATTCGATCTGGCCTTTATCATCTTACATGGCACACCCGGGGAAGATGGAAAACTTCAAGGATACTTTGATATGATTGGTTTGCCATACACATCCTGCAATGCAGCCACATCTTCCCTCACCTTTAATAAGAGATATACAGTAGCCGTCGCGGCATTTGCAGGAATTCGGGTTGCCAAAAGTGCACATCTCATCAAAGGAATCGAATGGTCGGCCGATCAGATTTGTTCTGATTTGTGCATGCCGGTATTTGTAAAGCCCAACAACGGAGGAAGTAGTATCGGGATGAGTAAAGTTTCAGATTCAGTTGAATTACCATCAGCGATTGAAAAAGCATTCAAAGAAGACAGCCAGGTGCTTGTTGAGGAGATGATACAGGGAAGGGAATTCACAATTGGTGTTTATCGCCATCAGGGAGTTGTAAAAACATTGCCCATCACTGAAGTAAAAGCGCATGCCGGCCAGAATTTTTTCGATTATGAAGCCAAATACCTGGGCAAAAGTGATGAAATAACGCCGGCCGAGATCAGCCCAACTCAAAAAAACAACATAGAAAAAGCCGCTATTAAAATATACGAAGTTTTTAATTGCAGTGGGGTCATTCGGATCGACTTCATCTACAATGAAGATGTCGATGCGCCTTATATGCTGGAAATCAATACGGTACCCGGTCAAAGTGATGCGAGTATCATTCCCCAGCAGGTGCGGGCATCCGGTCAGAATCTGACTGATTTCTACGGGTCGCTCATAGAAGAAGTACTGAGCCGGAAATAATCATTACTTTTGAAATCATTCAACTTTATATAACGTGTTTGGTTTTATTGCTCGCAAACCCTTTTGGGTAAATCTTTTGGTAGTTTTCGGGTTGGGTTTATCCCTGATTTTTATTTTCTTCCAGGCATTAGATTGGTTTACCGGTCATGGTGAATATTCAAAAGTGCCGGATGTGAAAAATAAGCCTGTAAAAGATGCTATTCGTATCCTTGAATCTCAAGGATTTAACGTGGAAGTACAGGACACTGTATTTTATGACTCATTGCCTCTTCTCTCAGTTATCAAGCAACTTCCTGCCGCAAATGAAGTGGTGAAAAGCAGTCGTGCGATTTTTCTGACAATCAATCGTGATAAACCACCGACTTCCATTGTGCCCAATTTTCTGGGACAGACATACAGAATGGTTGAGATGCGTCTTCGCGCTCTTAATCTGAAAATTGGTGATACTTCATATCGAATTGATTTTGCAAAGGGTTCTGTTCTTGAGCAATTATATAACGGACAGGTATTAAAACCCGGCACAGCACTGCCATACGGAAGCCGTATTGATTTTGTGCTGGGGGCAGGGCTGAAGAATATAGATCATCCTGTTCCGCTTTTGGTGGGGTTGAATTTTAGAGATGCCCGCGACATTATAGATTCTTCCGGACTTAAATTAGGTGCAATTGTTTCAGATGGTTTGATTACAGATAGTAGTACAGCGGTTGTTTTCAGGCAGCATCCACCTCTTAAAAATGAAGATGGGGTTGTATTCAGAATCAGAGAAGGTCAATTGATGGATCTGTGGATTACTAATAATATACAAAGAGCAGATTCCTTAAGAAAAGGACTTATATCCGATACGCTACCATTGAATAAACAGTAAATTAGAATTAATTTAAAAGAATATTATATGAATACGATTTCTCCACAGGAATTAAAAGAAAGAATGGATAAAGGAGAAGAATTATTTATCGTGGATGTACGTGAGCCGGATGAACATGCGGCATTTAATATCGGAGGAAAGCTTGTGCCGGTAGGGGATATCCTCGCTATGCAAACAGATGACATAGATGAATGGAAAGAAAGAGAAGTGATATTTTATTGTCGTAGCGGGGCAAGAAGTGCACGAGCCGCTCAATTTGCCGAGATGCTTGGGTTTGAGAATACAGTAAACCTCACAGGTGGTATGCTTGCTTGGAAAGAAGCTTTTCCCTCTTAACAGTATTTTCTTACATAAAAAAAGGCATTGCAATTAAGCAATGCCTTTTTTATGGGTATAGGGCGTGTTAAAAGCGAATGTTTATAGAAGCGGAGATATTGGTTCCTGCCATTGGGAAAAAGAAATTTTCTGTGGTGGTTTGTCCGGCAAAGATGTAACTGTACGTGTAGCCGTTTGCTTCGTATTTCTTATTCCAGATATTGTTTATTTGCAGTGCAATGTCCATGTTTTTAAATAATGCCGATTCAATGCTTCTTGTGATTCTTAAATCCTGAACAACATAACCTTTCAGCATCCTGTTTTTATTTTCTGTATTATCCATGAACTGATCACTTACTCCCTTTGTGATCAAACTGATTTCTGTCTTTTTAAAAGGCAGCCAGTTGATGTTTGCACTGCCCACCCATTCAGGTGAAAAACTCATAGTTGTATTTCGATAGAATGTGCTGTCTTGGCTAACCAGGTCAAAATTGTTATCGTAATTAGGAACAGCATCGGTGAAGTTCAGAATTTGGTTTCTGCTCCATGTTAAGTTTGCTTCCATGTTTAAAGATTGGCTGATACGGTAGGTTCCCTGTAATTCTAGTCCGAGTCGATAACTGTTAGGTACATTTACCCTTACGGCATCTCCTACATCATTGATACGTCCGGTAAGAACTAACTGATCTCTGTATCGCATGTAATACAGATTTGCATTCCAGGAATATTTTCCGGTGTTACGGGTGATGCCTGCTTCTACATTGTGAAGTTGTTCTCTTTTTGGCTTGGGTTCATTGCTGTTGCGTTCGTAATCATCTCTGTTTGGTTCTTTATTTCCTACGGCATAAGATACATAAGAGGTATATCCGTTTCTCCTGTATGATAAGCCCAGTTTAGGATTCAGAAAATGAAACTGTTCATTGACAACAACAGTTGGAAATTTGCGGGTACCGGTAAAGTTGTAATTCACATTTCGGTATTGAAGGTCTGTGAACAATTCAAGCGCCGGCGTAATGGCATATTCCCATTTGGCATAAATATTACCGTCTCTCTTCACTGCATTAAAATCATACCATCTGAAATTGTTGGGGATTCCGATAGCTGCCCAGATGATTTCTCCGAAATGATCACCTCTGTATTCGCTGTAGCCACCTCCCGCAATGAGCTGATGTTTTTTCTTCTTTAGATGAAGGGAGTAAAGTCCGCCATAGAAATTATTATCCAGCCAAAGCTGTCTGATCAGGTCTGTTCTTCTCACCACCGTTGTTCCAACTGTTACATTCGGTAAGCCATAACTACTGAAACGGTTGTTGTTTCTGAATTGCTCATAATAACCGGCTCCCTTTGAATAGAAAAGCGTGATATTTCCGGTAAGGTTTTTGTTGAATTGATGATTGAGGAAAAACTGAAAATGATCTTGCTGGTAATTATCAGTTTGGTTCGCATAGGTATATACATTGAAACGTCGCGGATCAGAGCTGAATAAGTTCACGGAGTCGGCTTGTGTAAAGTAAAGTGAGCCGATGTTGTTGTAATAATGGGTGAGCAAACCTGCATTGTCGCCTCTCAGTTTTGCTTCCGGAATACCATTCCATGCCTGGTATGTTTTTTCTTTCCCGCTAATGATGTTTAAACGCATCGTCGTTTTTTTTCCGAGGTAGGCGCCACTTAAATAAAAAGAGCGCAGGTCGGTACGTGCACGATCAATAAATCCGTCGCTGTTAATCATGCTAAGTCTTGTGTCAAGCGTAAAGCGGTTATTGATTAATCCTGTACCTGCTTTCACTGTATGCTTCCATGTATTGAAGCTTCCTACGCTGTTATTCACTTCGGCGTATGCCTTCTCCTGAAACTCGTTCGTGCTGAAATTCATGGTGGCGCCAAAAGCACCTGCGCCGTTCACAGAAGTACCGACCCCTCTTTGTATTTGGATGCTGTTTACGGAGGAAGCGAGGTCGGGGAGGTTCACAAAAAAGACTCCCTGGCTTTCTGCATCATTGTAAGGAATTCCATTAATGGTCATATTGATTCGCGATGCATCAGATCCACGTATTCGAATGCCGGTATATCCGATACCATTACCGGCATCAGAGGTGACAACAACAGAAGGTGTGTGGTTTAAGATGAATGGAAGATCCTGGCCGATGTTTCTCTTTTCAATGTCTTTTTTAGATAAATCAGTTTTTGAAAAGGGCGATCTGAAAGATGCTCTTTGTGCTGTAATCTCAACGGGCTCAAGAAAATACTCGGCTTTCTCAAGTTCTACTTCAAAGTCATTGGAGAGATTGATGATCGAGATTGTTTTATTGATTGATTTATATCCCGCAGCCGAAATTTGTAATTGCAGATTTCCTTTCTTTCCGCTTTTAAATGTAGCTGTTCCTGTAGCATCAGTTACAAAAGGACTGCCTCCATCATAGTTGATAATGGCTCCGACTATTGGTAGCCGACTATCTTTTTCAATAACACGGATACGAGAGTTGGTTTGTCCCAACAGTGTTTGCGCCACTAACAGCATCACTAAAAATGCAACGGCATGTTTCATTTCTTTCTTTTTTAATTTTTTAATTAATGTAATTCGTGTAAATATTTCCGTAGCATAAGTGGAAATATTTTACAGTAACTACGTTTACCAGAGATCAAAAAAGTGTTGGAAATGCCTGTGAATACAAGAAAGAGGATATAGGTAGACCTCCATCCCTGCGCAGGCATTATCCTGATCAGGTTCTGCGGGTTTGATCTCAGCTCACCTTTTACGGCTTGCACCCCGGGAATCTGTTTGCTTTTTGAAAAGCCGCACAAAACTAATTAATTTTTACAATTTGTAACTATTTGTTTTAGAAATCGTACATCTTAAAACTCAAATCATGAAATGCCCATAACGGCGGCAATAACTTAAAAGTTTAAACTTAAAACTTATAAGTAAGAGAAGAAATAAAAATAAGATTCAGCATTTTGTATTTTACTTTCAACTTTTAACTTTTCAGTTTTTACTTTTTTTAGGGCATAACATATGACAATTAAAACTATAAATATTCACATATGAAATGCCCATAACGTTTGGCTGATACCAACAGCGATGAGAATAAAAGGGCATAACATATGACAATTAAAACTATAAATATTCACATATGAAACAGGCATATCTTTTTTTATTTTTTATGGTCTCGATATTTTCTGAATCTTTTTCACAGGATGTCACCCACATTTATGACCCGTATGCAGTAAAAAGAGAAGTCGGTCAATTTCATCAGCTGGTTGTTTCTGGTCCATTCAGGATCATGGTAAAACAAGGGAAAGAAGTGGGCTTGGCGGTTAGTTCCGAGAATGTAGAATTGAGGGATGCTATTGAAGTAAATGTAAAGGAAGGGGTTCTTCGGATTAAATTCGGTGGAGCTAAAAAACTGAACATGAAGGGAAATGCCAGAGCCGTGATTTATGTTTCGGTGACAGAGATCGATAGCATGAACTTGTCAGGGGTAAGTTCACTGGCATTCGATGGCCCATTAGCAGTAACAAGTTTAGGTATTTCTATCAGTGGAGCTTCAGATTTAGATGGAGCTATACAGGCTGAGCGGTTAAATATTCGACAGAGTGGAGCTTCTGGTGTGAAGTTGAAAGGCAATGTAAATATTGTGGATGTTCAGCTGAGTGGTGCCAGTGATTTAAAAGCGTTTGATTTAATTTCAAATAGTTGTCATGCAGTGATCTCCGGGGCATCAGATATGAATATAAATGTCAGTCGTCATCTGGAGGCAAAAGTATCAGGAGCAAGTGATTTACTTTATTCAGGCAATCCGGCATCAGCAAACGTGAAATCAACCGGAGCGAGTACCGTCAAGCAAATAAATAAATGATTTGCTTTTTTATTCTGGAGATGAAATGCCCTTCGAATAAAATTGCCTAATTTCAATACTGGATATTCTCTGAATAGAGTTTTTTTAATGATTTAGATTATTTGCTATATGAAAATTTCTTTTCATGGTGCTGCTCGTACGGTCACCGGAAGTAAACACCTGCTAACTACCTCATCAGGAAAAAAGATCCTTCTCGATTGTGGACTATTTCAAGGGATGGGTAAAGACACCGATGCCATGAACAGGCACTGGGGGTTTGATCCTGCTTCTGTCGATTACCTGATTC
>JBIIPV010000047.1:0-6546 GCA_044342435.1 Lacibacter sp.
GCAGATTTAATTCCCTTGTTGGGTGAGAAGACTCTGCAATAACAGGCACAGCCACGCAATAGAAAAACAAACATTGCGTCAATGTAATGAATAATAGATTTGGCCAGCGAATCAGTCTGAAAAAAGAAAGTAAGTTGGACATGACAGGTGTTTACAATGATGAAATAGCTGCATTTTCAAAAGCCCAATCTCCATGAGCGCGGAGAACTTTTTCAATAATATCCCTCACACATCCTTTGCCACCGTTCCGGGAAGAAATATATCTTGATACAGTTTTTATTTCTGCTACAGCATCTGCGGGGCAAGCAGGTAATCCTACAGCCTGCATCACTTCAAGATCAGGCAGATCATCTCCCATAAATACGACTTGAGACTTATCCAGTTCATTGGCTGATAAAAACTCATTCAGCACTGACAATTTATCCTTTGTCTTCATCCACACATCCGTTATGCCGAGGTAATGCAAACGATCCATACAAGGCTGAGAAAAACTACCGGAGATAACCGCTACTCGATACCCTCTTTTTACGGCAAGTTGTAATGCATAGCCATCTTTGATATCCATCGTGCGAATAAATTCTCCCCCCGGATGAATGATCAGAGAGCCGTCGGTCATGACACCATCCAGGTCAAAAACAAATGCCTTGATTTGGCTGAAAAGCAGAGAACCGTTCATTCGTGTTGATTGAGGTTACGAAGTTCATCATTTTTCTGCTTCCTTGCAAGAAGATCCTCACTCATCAGCTCATAAACCTGTTGCATCATCGGATGATCTTTCAATAAACCCAGATGTTTACTCAAAGTTTCACGATCTCCTCTTGATGCAGGACCGGTTTGCCATTGCGAAGGTGCAACATTCGATTGCCGGCCGGCCATCTCTCTGATAATAGGCAACAACAATTCAAATGAAAGCTGTGATTGTTTACACCATTCATACGTAAGTTGATAAAGATGATTGGTGAAATTGCTGACAAATACAGCCCCGAGATGCAACTTCAACCGCTCTTCATCCCCTGCAATATGTACGAGGTCGGTGATAGAACTAGCTAACTGTTTGATCTGAAGAATAACCTCGTCACAATTACCATCTATCAGTATCGGCAACTTTTCATTCAGAGACATCTCCTTGCGAAGCGTTTGAAGCGGATAGAATACACCAAATTTATTTGAGACAGGTACCAGTACCTTTTTACTAACAGATCCTGCCGTATGGAGCATAATGCCTTCATGTTGAGTGATATTCTGAACAACATCACCTATGGCATCATCGCTTATTGCAATAATGATAAAATCTGATGATGTGGGAATTTGATCTAATGAAGCAATAGAAATAGAATTGCATTTTTCTGCGAGCACTTTTGCATTCAACTCATTTCTTGACCAGATTGCATCAATACGATGACCTGCCTTCTGCATCAAATTGCTAAGAAAGGTGGCTGTATTGCCTGAACCAATGATGGTGATGTTCGATTTGAAGTGTTTCTGCATCAGAAAACGTACTTTGCAGATCAAATGTACTTCTCTGTCGCATTATAACATTAGGAATGAAGCTAATTGAAAAAATATTTATTCTTTATTACCGCATCAGATTATCCTTAATTCTTGTATTGGGTTCAAAAAAAGCGGCAGCTTTTGCATTTAAACTATTCGTTACACCCTTAAGGACAAAAACAAAAAACAAAACAACTCTACCTAAGGGAGCCGAGTCGCTCATCTTTGATTTTGAAAACAAGAAAGTGCATGGTTACAGATGGGGCAATTCAACGAATCAGAAAGTATTGATCCTTCACGGATTTTCATCTACGCTCACGAAATTTCTGCATTATGTAGAACCGCTTGTGCAAAATGGAATGGAAGTTTATGCATTTGATGCACCTGCACATGGCATTAGTGAAGGGAAAACCATCAATGTATTGCAATACCGAGACCTGATTGATAAGATCAATGAGTTATATGGGCCGATGAATAGCTACATCTGCCATTCCTTTGGGGGACTTGCATTGTCGCTGTATGCAGAAAAAAACATCCATAATAAAGAAACAAATATTGTATTGATTGCCCCCGCTACTGAAACAACCACAGCATTACACTATTTCAGCAGCAAATTAGGCATCAGTAAAAACCTGCAAACTGCCATCAAAAATCACATATTTGACAAAAGCGGAATGAAGGCAGAAGAATTTTCAGTCAGAAGAGCATTAAAACAAGTACCCGCAAATATTTTGTGGATTCATGACCTGGACGATGATGTGACGCCCTGGATTGATGCGGAGCAGGTAAAAAAAGACAACCATCCCAATATTCAATTTGTCAACACCACCGGATTGGGACATCGAAGAATTTACAAAGATCCGGTTGTTGCAAAGCAGGTGGTTGAATTCATTGTAGGAGTTTAAAAGAGGTTGGGGTTAGAGTTATGGGTTACGTGTTTCGGGTTATGAGTTTCGGCGCAGAGAAATAAGAAAAGGAGTTTGACGCAGAGTTTTTGACTTTAACTTCTCAGGTCTTCTAGAGACTTTCGGTCTCTTGGTATTCCGGACTGGCGGTCTTTTGGTTTCGGGTTATGAGTTACGAGAAATTAAAATCTTGTAACTAGGAAAATAGAACTGACAACTTATTTCTCCTCCTGTTCAAGCACTAACGGAATCCCGTCTCTCCGACTTATCTTTGCAAAGCCTCATTATGAACATCAAGAACAACATACTCGAAACCATTGGGAATACCCCACTGATCAGACTCAATAAGATTACCCGTTCATTGCCATGCACTGTAGCTGCCAAAGTTGATTATTTCAACCCCGGCAACAGCATCAAAGACCGAATGGCCTTGAAGATGGTGGAAGTTGCCGAACAAAATGGAAGGCTTAAACCCGGTGGTACCATCATTGAAGGTACGAGTGGCAATACCGGAATGGGTCTTGCTCTGGCCGCAGTTGTAAAAGGATATAAATGCATTTTCGTTACTACAGACAAACAATCAAAAGAAAAAGCAGATATTTTAAAAGCGGTAGGTGCTGAAGTGATTGTTTGTCCTACCAATGTAGCTCCTGATGATCCGCGGAGTTATTACAGCGTAGCAGCGCGGCTGGCCAAAGAAATACCCAACTCCTGCCACATGAACCAGTATGACAATCTGGCGAACAGGCAAGCGCACTATGAATCAACAGGACCGGAAATCTGGAACCAAACAGATGGGAAAATCACCCACCTTGTATGTACTGCAGGTACTGGAGGAACGATCACCGGGACGGCGATGTATCTGAAAGAAAAAAATCCGAATATCCAAATATGGGCGATTGATGTGTATGGATCTTTATTGACGAAATATTTCCGTACGGGGGAAATTGATATGAATGAAGTGCATCCTTACATCAGTGAAGGTTTCGGAGAAGATTTCGTTCCAGGCAATTATGAGATGAAATACATAGACCACTTCGAACAGGTGACGGATAAAGACGGAGCTGTGATGGCAAGACGCCTGGCCAAAGAAGAAGGGTTATTTTGCGGATACAGTGCAGGAAGCTGTATTCAGGGATTGATGCAGTTGAAAGACAAGTTGAAGAAAGATGACCTGGTTGTATGTATTCTGCATGATCACGGCAGCAGGTATGTTGGGAAAATTTATAATGATCAATGGATGATGGAGCGTGGATTTCTGGAAGTAAAAACCATCAAGGAAATCGTATCATCCAGAACAAACAAACCACTGATCACCATCAATCCGAATCATACAGTTGCAGAAGCGGTTGAGCTCATGAAGAAATACAGCATTGAGCAGATTCCTGTGATGGATCAAGGAAATAATTACATAGGAACTATTTCAGAAAATGGGTTGTTCAATCATCTCTTTTCTAATCCGGAGTTGAAATCAGAAAAAATATCTGCCGTTATTGAAGCCCCGTTGTCCGTTGTTCCTTTCGATACACCGGTAGAACGACTCAGTTCTCTCATTGATAAGCAAAGAAATGCTCTTCTTACACGCGATGAAGCAGGCAACTACCACATCATCACCCAGTACGATGTACTGCAGGCTTTGGGATAATCGAAAGTGTTTCGTGAGGACACGAACCACGGCTGCGGAGAAAAGGAGTTAATAGCAGAGATGTTCTTCGCGTAAACCTCTGCGATCTCATTTCTCTGCGCCGAAAAAGAAAAGACCGAAAGTCCATTAGACAGAGAGAAATAAAAGATATGAGATTTGGTGATGAGAGAGATGAGTGGTTGGAATCTAAACATCTCAACCCTAAACCCCTCAACGACTAAACAAGTATTCATTTGTCTAGAAATTATTATTTTCACAACCAACATTAATGATTAGCAAATGAGTCAACCAAAACAACCAACCAACTACGGTGCACTCGGCACACTGATAAGCGTCTTTTTCTTCTGGGGATTCATTGCTGCCGGGAATAGTGTATTCATCCCCTTTTGTAAACATTATTTCCATCTCGATCAATTTCAGAGTCAGCTGATCGATTTTGCTTTTTATACAGCCTACTATGTAGGGGCACTTACTCTTTTCGCTTACGGAGCTTTTTCAAAAAAGGATCCTGTAGGTAAATGGGGATATAAAAAAAGCATTATATACGGATTATTATTCTCAGCTATCGGCGCTGCAGCCATGATTATTGCTGTGAATGCCAACATGTTTGCCGGTATGCTGATTGGTTTATTCATTGTTGCACTCGGCTTTTCTTTACAGCAAACCTCCGCTCAACCATTCGCTATTTCACTTGGAGACCCTTCAACAGGCACAGGTCGCGTCAATTTGGGCGGCGGAATTAACTCATTTGGAACCACTATAGGTCCCATTGTTGTGGCATTTGCTCTTTTTGGCACCACAGCTGCCATTACTGATGAACAAATTCAATCTCTTCCACTTAGTAAAGTGATTGTTCTTTATACCTGTGTTGGAGCACTCTTTCTGGCTGCCGCCACATTGTTTTATCTCTCTAAAAAAGTGCCTGCAGGCATCAACAACGAACCGATTGAAAAAGAAAGCAAAGCACTGGTATCGCTACTCATCATCACCATCCTGCTTGCATTATTTTTCACTCCTGTTTTCAAAAGTTATAAAAGTGATGAAGCAATTCAAATTGTGAATCTGGAAAAAGAAGTAAATGAATTCAAAAAGCAGCAAAAAAATCAGATAAAAACGGATCATCTTCTTTCAGCACAAATAGAAAAAAAAGAACAAACCATTCACCATCTAAAAACGCCTCTTGAAAAAGAACGCATGTTGTGGCTATTTGGAGCGCTGGGAGTCGTTGTTGCCGGTCTTCTTCTTTCCAATTATCGTGCAAGAAAAAATCCTGTTGGCTGGGGCGCGATGAAATACCCCCAACTCGTACTAGGAATGCTGGGCATTTTTGTGTATGTAGGCGTAGAAGTTTCGATAGGCAGCAATCTGGGAGAACTACTTAAACAAAATGATTTCGGCGGTTATCAGTCCTCTCAAATTGCACCGTTCATCTCCATGTACTGGGGAAGCCTTATGATCGGACGATGGGCCGGTGCCATCAGTGCATTTCAATTATCAAAGCCGGCCAAAACGATCCTGCTCATCATCGTCCCCTTAATTGCCTATGCTGTTATCATTGGCGTAAATACCATGGCAGGTTATGATATGAAAGAACTTTATCTGTATGTTTTATTTGTAGTTATTCAGATTGGAGCATTCTTTATCAGCCAGGACAGACCTGCAAGAACCCTCTTTATCTTCAGCACACTGGGCGTCGCTGCCATGCTGGTGGGTCTTTTGAGCAGTGGCACACTCGCTATCTATGCATTTCTGAGTGGCGGTCTTTTCTGCTCCATTATGTGGCCTTGTATATTTTCACTTTCAATTGCAGGATTAGGAAAATATACCACCCAAGGTTCTGCCTTTCTGATCATGATGATATTAGGAGGAGGAATCATCCCCCCAATCCAGGGCAAACTGGCCGATTTAACCGGCATACATCAATCATACTGGGTAGCTGTTGCCTGTTTTTCTTATCTTGCCTTTTTTGCATGGCGGGTAAAAAATCTGTTACAGAAACAAGGAATTGATTACGATAGTCAGGTTTCAAATTCGCACTAAAAGAACGCAAACATGACCACAGAGAAAAAATTTGCAATAGGCATCGACATAGGCGGCACCACTACCAAATTCGGTATTGTAGACAAGCACGGACATATCCTCGAGCAGGATCGCATCCCCACGAATGAACATGAAATAGCTTCACTGTTCTTGGAAGATCTTTATGCCAAACTTCAGCCAATGATTTTAAGACATGGCAACCCTGAAGAATATGCCGGCATTGGAGTTGGTGCGCCCAATGGGAATTTTTATACAGGCACCATTGAATACGCTCCTAATTTAAAATGGAAAGGAATCATTCCGATGGCCCATATGCTGCAGGAAAAATTCAACCTTCCATGTAAATTAACCAACGATGCCAATGCAGCGGCAATTGGTGAAATGATTTATGGTTGTGCCAAAGGCATGAAACATTTTATAACCATCACCCTCGGTACCGGTGTGGGAAGTGGCATTGTCATCGAC
>JBIIPV010000163.1:0-3880 GCA_044342435.1 Lacibacter sp.
GCGACGTACCATGGAAGAAACGCAACGTAGAAGAGAAAAACAGATTGCCTATAATACCGAACACAACATTGTACCGACAACCGTCAAGAAAAGCATTGAGCAAGTGATGAAACAAACAGCGGTGCTAGACATCAAGGGCTATGATCCTGCTCGACCCCACGCGGTTGCGCCTGACGGAGAACTTGTTCAGTTGGCTGCCGAAGACCAGGAAAGTTATCAAACCATTCCCCAATTGGAAAAAGCCATTACACAAGTAAAGAAGAAAATGGAGAAAGCTGCCCGCGATCTGGATTTCATGGAGGCTGCTCGTTTACGCGACAGGATGTTTGAGTTGCAGAAAGAGTTAGAAGGGAAGAAGTGAGAGAGAAGTTGTTGGTTGTTAGATGTGCAATTAAATAACTCTACACGTCATGATTCTTATTCTTACAAGGAATATAGACCTGATATCAATAAGTTCCAGAGATTGCTATTCAAAAAAAACTTTCAACATCTCACAAGATTTATAATCCTGATCCACCTGTAGATAAAAATCTTTTACATGTTTGCGAAACCATTGCTCGAGAAACTTTTCTTTCTTTTCTGCGAGCGCTCTTTCGGCTATTTTGCTGTAATCATCTTTTAAATTTTCCCGATGCGGTTCCGTTCTGCTAATGAGATAAAGTATCCTTACTCCTTTCTTGCCACGCTCGTCAACAAAAGAGAAAGGTGCCGAATATTCTCCTTGTTTCATTTTATCTATAATCACTACCTCATCTTTCCCCATCTGATCAATGGAGATAATGGGAGATCCATCTGCTCCGGTTTTTCTACCGCCGGTAAATTTGGACTGTTCCTCATCAGAATATTTATTTACCGCTTCCCCAAAAGTCAAAGTACCTGCAATTAATTTTGACCTGACTGTATCCAATCTGGAAATGGCAAGTTGCATGTCTTCCTCATTGATGCGCGGCACTTTTAAAATATGGCGCACGGTGGTTTCATCTCCAACTTTAGCGACGCATTGAATGATGTGATAGCCAAATTTTGATTTAATGACACGAGATACTTGCCCTTCTTTCAAACTCATTGCTGTATTGAAAAAAGTAGGATCCCAGGAATTATCATTTCGGTTTAATACATATAGCCCTCCCGTCTGCTTACTTCCCGGGTCGTCGGTATATAAAGAGGCAAGTGTTTCAAAACGTTTTTCACCTTTCTCCACCATCTCTTTATATTCCTTAAGTTCATCCTGTGCATATTCTTCCATTTCACGCCCGGCTTTGGGATATACCACTATTTCCCCTAATTCAAGCTCTGTCTCATAGTAACTCAGGCTGTCTGTAGGAATACGCTCAAAAAAAGATTTCACTTCCGCAGGAGTGATCTTTACATTTTCAATGATTTTATTCCTCATATTTCCGGCAAGCTTTCCCTCTTTGATGGGCTCGCGCATTTCTTCACGAAACTGATAGATGGTTTTGCCGGTAATCTGTTCAATGGCTTCGCGTGAGCCGTATTGTTGAATAAAATAACGGATCCTGTTGTCAATATCTGCTTCCACTTCTCCGTCGCTGACAGGTAAAGAATCTTTCTCTGCTTGCAAGGCAAGCATTTTGTTGATGATCAGCTGCTGCATTAAAAAACAATGTGCGTCGGGAGGCAACTCCACATCCTGTCTTTTCGCATCTGCAAGCTGGTTGTCAACATCAGATTTCAGAATGATTCTGTCGCCTACAACCCCGATAATTTTATCGGCAACCACTTTTTTGGGTTGTGCATAGGAAAAAGCACAGATCATCAACAACAAACAAAATAAAAAACTATGACGCATGTTCTTTACATTAAAAAGCCGGCCGGCGAAAAGCGGACCGGCTTTATGAATTTTATTTTTTCTTAAAGTGTCCGTTTCACTTCTTCCTGCTCAAATGCCACGATGGTATCCCCTACACTGATGTCACTGAAGTTCTTAAGTGTTAAACCGCACTCCATATTAGACAAAACTTCCTTCACATCATCTTTGAAACGCTTCAAACTTCCGAGTTCAGCGAATGCACCCTCCTGACGAGGATAAACAAGCACACCATCTCTGAACAAACGAATCTTTGCATCACGTTTCATTTTGCCTTCCAACACGTAACAACCTGCAACTGTTGCTTTGTCAAATTTATATACTTCCCTGATCTCAACGGTTGCCACTTCCTTCTCCGTAATCTTCGGTTCAAGCATCCCCTCCATCGCACTCTTCACTTCCTCAATTGCATTGTAAATGATGGAGTAGTTTTTGATCTCCACTCCTTCGTTCTCTGCAAGACGTGCAGCCTGCTGCGATGGACGAACGTTGAAACCAATAAGAATCGCATCTGATGCACTTGCAAGGGTAACATCTGCCTCTGAAATCGCACCCACCGCACGATGTACCACCGTCACTGCAATTTCTTCAGTAGAAAGTTTCTGTAATGAATCGGTTAACGCTTCCACAGATCCATCCACATCACCCTTGATAATGAGCTTCAGTTCTTTGAAGTTTCCAAGCGCAAGACGACGTCCGATTTCATCCAGTGTAATATGTTTCTTGGTTCTGATACCCTGCTCACGTAAAATTTGCGCACGACGACCAGCAATTTCTTTGGCCTCACTCTCATCTTCATACACTTTGAATTTCTCACCCGCCTGAGGAGCACCATTCAAACCAAGGATTTGAACCGGTGTAGATGGTCCTGCTTTGTCAGCACGAGTATTGCGTTCGTTAAACATGGCTTTTACACGACCATAGAATTGTCCTGAAACAACCAGATCACCTTGCTCCAGTGTTCCATTTTGCACCAATACTGTTGCCACATATCCGCGTCCTTTGTCAAGAGAAGCTTCAATGATGGATCCGGTTCCTTCGCGCTCAGGGTTTGCTTTTAATTCAAGTAACTCCGCTTCAAGCAAAATTTTCTCGAGTAGTTTATCTACATTCAATCCCTTCTTCGCCGAAATTTCCTGACTTTGGAACTTACCACCCCACTCTTCCACAAGGATATTCATTTGTGAAAGCTGCTCGTAAATTTTCTGAGGATTGGCTCCGTCTTTATCTATTTTATTGACAGCAAAAATCATCGGCACACCGGCTGCCTGTGCGTGACTGATCGCTTCTTTTGTCTGGGGCATCACCGCATCATCGGCAGCAACCACAATCACAGCAATATCAGTGACCTTGGCACCACGGGCACGCATAGCCGTAAATGCCTCGTGACCAGGTGTATCAAGGAATGTAATCTTTTTGCCGGTAGCTGTTGCTACCTCATATGCGCCGATATGTTGGGTAATACCTCCGGCCTCACCGCTTACAACATTAGCCTGACGAACATAGTCAAGCAATGAAGTTTTACCATGGTCAACGTGCCCCATGATGGTAACAATCGGGGCGCGTGATGTAAGGTCTTCCGGAGAATCTTCTTCTTCCTCTTCCTCCATTTCAAGTTGCTTCTCCATGTCAATGAACTCCACAGTGAATCCAAATTCACCTGCAACCAGTTCAATGACTTCGGCATCCAGGCGCTGGTTGATAGACACCATCAATCCTAAACCAAAACATTTAGCGACTACTTCCGTAGGAGAAACATCCATCAAACTGGCAAGTTCACTGGCACTGATGAATTCAGTTACCTGCAACACATTGCTTCCCTGTCCATCTGCTTCCAGTCCGGCAAGTTCCTCTCTTTTGAGCTTGCGTAATTTCGACTTAATACTTTTTCCTCTGCCACCACCTCCACTCAGTTTGGCCTGTGTTTCACGCAGTTTATCCTGAATGGCCTTCTCGTCAATCACTTTATCTTGTTGTCTGCCAACACCTCCTCCTCCACGTTGATCGCGACGGCCACCACCCTGCGGGCCTCTTCTATCTCCGCCTCCTCCT
>JBIIPV010000085.1:0-5324 GCA_044342435.1 Lacibacter sp.
AGCGAGACTCCACGTGTTCGACCTGTTCGGGTGGCAGGTATTTATGCAACAGGAATTGAGGAATATGATAAATCGTTTGTTTTTACAGAGTTGTCACTCATAGGCTCCATCAATAAATGGCAAAACAACCAGGCCGGGGGGTATGAAGTGACTTTAAAAGATCCTCAGAAAGATGAAGAAGTGAGTCAGATGCTGATGGATGAGATTCCTGTATCCTGGTATGCCACACCTGTACGGATGATGCTGCCAAGTATTTTCGACTGGCTTCAACTTCAAAATACGAACAGAAAACTGATTATCATTGTGATGTGCATAGTGGCGATTGTGAATTTAATTTCCTGTTTGCTTATTATGGTGCTTGAAAGAACAAAGATGGTTGGTTTGCTGAAAGCTTTGGGTGCCACCAACAGCCAACTACAGAAAATTTTCTGGCGGCAGGGTTTGATTATCACGATTACAGGGGTTTTATCAGGAACGATCATTGGCCTCATACTTAGTTTTCTTCAGCTGCAATTTGGAATCATCAAACTTGATGAAACTGCATATTATTTATCTGTAGCACCAATAAAAATAATATGGTGGCAGGTGCTTTTGGTTCAGGCTGGCACTTTTGCTGTTGCTTTTGTGATATTATTCATCCCTTCCTTACTTGTAAGAACCATTCGTCCGGTAACTGCGCTTCGTTTTGATTAATCAATTAAGCATGATTGATCACCAGTAGCGGAATGCGTGTATGAAGGGCAAGTTGTTTGACGTGATCTTTATGAAACAGCTTTTTTAACCAATTATATTCACCCTTAATTGCAATCAACATTTCAATGCTGTTGGTTTCAGCATATTCTGATAAACCCTCAGCCAGATTGGGGTGGTTAATGAAATGATATTCCGGATGAAATTCCTGAAACATAGATTCTACCAACCCGCTTTGCAAAGGAGTTTCTTCATTCCAGTTTTTGTTTTCATTATCAACATGCATGATATGAAGCCTGGCGCCAAATAGCCCTATAATTTCTTCAATCTTTTTCTCAGGAATTCTTTTGTCGACATGCTTGAAATCTGTAGTTAAACCGATATCAGAAACAGACTCAAATTTTGCACCGGGAGGAACAATCAATACAGGAATATGACTTTGTTCTGCAACTCTTAACGTATTGCTGCCGAAGACTGCAATTTCCCCTTTGCCCGCACCTCTGATACCCATCACAATCATTTGTGAATCGAGTGCGTCGGTGACTTGACTAATAGATTCGGTGACAGTTCCTCTGATTTGCATCTGTTCTATTTTGACTGAAGGATCTTCTTTTCCCAGGTTATCAGTCAGCTGTGTTAATTCGTCATTGTAAAAATCCCATAATCCTTCTTCAGTCAGTTCAACATCACCCATGACAGGCATTGCCGAAGGAGAAAGAAAAGCATGAAGCAGTACAATTTTTCCTCCTGTTTGACGCGCCATTTTAAGCGCAAACTTTGCAGCATTGAAAGATATAGGGGAGAAGTCAACCGGAACAATAATGGCTTGCATAAAAGAGTGTTGTTTGTTTAGGTGAGATGTTCAATTTCAGGGCGAAAGGTATAGCTGCCTGAAAAAACAGATACTGACTTTTGTCATTTAGACAAATGCTGTAGGTTAGTAACGGATACGAATAACCCCTTTTTAATTAACGATTAAAAACAAACCTAAGAATTTAATGCAATGAGCTTTGATTACGCTCAATTAAAGCACTCCTTTTGTAGATGGTAAATAATTTGAAAAAGGGTCTTTTTTGACAGCCATTTTGATTGCTTTTGCAAATGCTTTAAAGATGGCTTCTATTTTGTGATGTTCATTATCACCGCTGCATTCAATTTGTAAATTGCATCTTGCTCCATCGCTGAATGATTTAAAAAAATGGAAAAACATTTCAGTAGGCATTTCCCCAATTTTTTCTCTCCTGAAATGAGCATTCCAAACAATCCAGTTTCTTCCACCAAAATCAATCAATACTTTTGCAGAGGCTTCGTCCATTGGCAATGCAAAGCCATATCTTTCAATTCCTTTCTTGTCGGCTAGTGCTTTTGCGATAGCTTCCCCAAGTGCAATGCCGGTATCTTCAATGGTATGGTGTTCATCTACTTCAAGATCTCCCTGTACCTGAATATTGAGATCCATTTTTCCATGACGGGCAATTTGATCCAGCATGTGGTCAAAAAAACCGATACCGGTTTTAATATCTGAAATACCTGTTCCGTCAAGATTAAGTTCGATATTTATTTTTGTTTCATTCGTATTGCGCACATGTTGCACTTTTCTTAATCCGTTTTTTAAGAATGCGTAAATATCTTTCCAATTGGGAGATTCGAGTTCAATTACATCTTTTAATTCCTGTAGTTTATCAGAGACTTCACTTGCGCCCAATGCTTCATCCTGTTTCATCCAGATTGCTTTCGCTCCCATATTTTTTGCAAGCTGTACGTCGGTAATGCGATCTCCAATTACATAAGAATTGACAAGATCATACGCAGGGTTGTTTATATAGCTTGTAACCATCCCTGTACCGGGCTTTCTCGTAGGTGCGTTTTCATGCGGGAAAGTACGGTCGATGAGTACTGATTTGAAATAAATTCCTTCATTCTCCAGAGAACGAATAATATGTTGCTGAATGGGCCAGAAATTTTCTTCAGGGTATGAATCTGTTCCCAATCCATCCTGATTTGTAATCATCACCAACTCATAATCAAGTTCTGCTGCAATTCTTCCGAGATACTGAAATACGCCGGGATAAAATTCAAGTTTATCCCAACTGTCGATCTGGTAAGTAGGTGGTGCTTCATTGTTGATGGTGCCATCCCGGTCGATGAAAAGAACACGTTTCATTGGTGATGATTTATTACGATAATATTTTTTTAAATGGATGTTTATGTATTAGTAAAGCTTTTTAATGCATCCATTAATTCTTTGTTTTCTTTTTCTGTTCCAACTGTTATGCGCAAACAACCTTCACAACCCGGAACTTTGCTTCTATCTCTGACAACAATTTGTTTTTCTACGAGGTAATCGTATGTTTTTTTTGCCTCATCAATTTTTATAAGTAGAAAATTAGCATCTGATGGATAAATGTGTTGCACGATTTGCAATGTCGATAATTCATTCCTGAGCCATTCCCTTTGCTGAACGATTTCTTTAATCATCACATTCACTTCTTCCACATTGTCCAGTGCTTTGATAACAAGTTCTTGTACTGCTTCACTGATATTATAGGGTGGTTTTATTTTATTATAGATATTTATGATTTCTTCAGAAGCGAATGCCATACCTAAACGTAATCCGGCCAACCCCCATGCTTTGCTTAATGTTTGCAGGATGATGAGGTTTGGATACTCTGGTAGTAATTGAGCAAAAGATTTTTGACGTGCGAAATTGATATAGGCTTCATCCACTACAACCAGTCCATCAAAATTATTCAGAATCGTTTCAATACTTTCAAAATGAATACTGTTGCCTGTAGGATTGTTAGGTGAACATATCCAGATGATTTTTGTATTGACATCAATCAATCCGGCAATTGATTCCAGATCAAGCTGGAAATCGGGGAGAAGAGAGGCGCGGCGTATTTCAACGTTGTTGATATTGGCGCTTACTTCATACATGCCATAGGTGGGCGGACAAATAATCACATTGTCTCTGCCCGGTTCGCAGAATGCCCTGTATAATAAATCAATACATTCGTCGCTGCCATTACCAATAAACTGATTCGAGGCAGAGATGCCTTTAATGCCTGCTATTTTCTCTTTTATTTTTTGCTGATACGGATCAGGGTATCGATTATACCATTTTAATAACGGAGAACCGATGCTGTTTTCATTGGCATCCAGCCAAATACTTGCTTGTCCGTGAAACTCATCTCTAGCAGAAGAGTAGGGGACTAATTTTCTAATATTATCTCTTAAAAGTTGCTCAATACGAAAGCTCATACTTCTTGAATTACTAGTTTCTTCGAATACGTACAGCGTTGGCATGCGCGGTTAATCCTTCAGCTTCTGCCATCGTTTCTACTGTAGATGCAATGTTGTTCAATCCTTCCTTGCTCAATTGCTGAAAAGTGATTTTTTTGACAAAACTATCTACACTAACACCACTGTAAGCACGCGCAAATCCGTTGGTTGGTAATGTGTGATTGGTGCCGCTTGCATAATCGCCTGCGCTCTCAGGTGAGAAGTGTCCGATAAATACAGATCCCGCATTGATGATTTTTTCTGCAATAAGTTCTGCATTGTTCATAGCGATGATTAGATGTTCTGCTGCATACTCATTTACTAAATCAATCGCCTCATCCAAATTTTCGAATATAATTGCTTTGCTGTTTGCGAGCGCCTTCTCCGCAAGTTCCCTTCTTGGTAATGTTTCCAGTTGAACCTCTACTTCTTTGATTGTTTGCTCCGCAATTTCCTGTGATGTTGTTACAAGTAATACCTGGCTGTCGGCTCCGTGTTCTGCCTGCGAAAGCAAATCAGCAGCAACGAACGAGGGATTTGCTGTTTCATCTGCCAGAATACAAACTTCACTGGGACCTGCAGGCATATCAATAGCAATGCCTTCCTTTTGAATGAGTTGTTTCGCACAGGTGACATACTGATTACCGGGACCAAATATTTTATACACCTGAGGAACAGTTTGTGTTCCGTACGCCATCGCACCAATAGCCTGTGCTCCTCCGGCTTTGATGATCGTATCAATGCCAAGGAGTTTTGCGGTATATAATATTGCAGGATGTATTTTTCCTGATTTGCCGGGTGGTGTGCAAAGAACAATTTGTCTGCAACCTGCTATTTTCGCCGGAATACCCAGCATAAGCAATGTTGAAAACAAAGGGGCTGTTCCACCGGGTATATAAAGCCCCACTTTTTCAATGGCAACAGATTTTCTCCAGCAACGAACGCCCGGCATTGTTTCTACTGTTTCTTCTTTTAAAACCTGCTTGCTGTGAAATAATTCAATGTTGTTTTTGGCAACCTGAATGGCTGCTTTCAAAGTATCATCAATTTCTTTTTCAGCTTCATTCATTTCTGATTGTGATACTCTCAACTCATCAACAATACTTTTGTCGAATATCAGTGAAAATCTTTTCAGTGCTTCATCGCCACCTTCCTTCGCTTCTTTCAGAATATTTGATACGGTCGCCTCCAACGAAGCAGAGTCTATGACAGGCCTTTCAAGCAGGTCTTTCCATTCTTTCTTCGAAGGCTGTAAGATCATTTGCATACAATCAGGATTTTCTTTGGGTATGGTTAGAGAATCATTTTTTCTATCGGCACAACAAGTATGCCTTCTGCACCTGCATTTTTCA
>JBIIPV010000048.1:0-6410 GCA_044342435.1 Lacibacter sp.
GCTGCAAGCGTACCAACAACGGTACCGATAAGCAGAGCCCCGAAGATCCAGGTATAATTCCCCAGTGTTTTGCCATTTTCCTGATACAGAAAGATAGTGGCGAAAATGGCAATTGCCATGCCAACGGCTGCAACCAGGTTGCCTCGTCTTGCGGAGGCGGGGTTCGACAACATCTTCAACCCAATGATAAAGGTGACAGATGCAATAAGATAAGCCAGTGCCAGAATTGAAATT
This sequence comes from Lacibacter sp., assembly GCA_044342435.1. GTDB lineage: Bacteria > Bacteroidota > Bacteroidia > Chitinophagales > Chitinophagaceae > Lacibacter. Next base: position 235 of record JBIIPV010000048.1, read on the forward strand.
GCCATATACGATTATTTCTTTTTCTTGAACATTTCCAACATACGATCAGTAACCACAAAGCCACCAACCACATTGAGTGTACCAACAATCACCGCTAAAAATCCAAGTACTAAAGCGATGTAATTATCTGCTTCAGCTTTCCCCATCACAATGATGGCACCAATGATCACAACTCCATGGATGGCATTGGCCCCACTCATCAACGGTGTGTGTAATACACTCGGCACACGACCAATGATTTCTATCCCCACAAATACCATGAGGATCACGATGTAGATCATTTGCTGATGTTCACTCAGCCAGTTAAATACTTGTTCCATATAATTAATTTGCAGAAAGCATTGCAGCCACACGTTCATGTACCACATTGCCTTCATGGGTTATACAACATCCTTTCACCAAATCATCTTCCCAATTTAAATGAAGCGATCCTTCTTTCGTAATCAGCAGTTGTAAAAAGTTGAGTACGTTTTTACCGTAAAGCTTACTTGCATCACTGGGCATTGTAGCAGGAAGTTGGCTGTTGCCAATGATACTGACTCCTTTCACCACAACTGTTTCATTGTTCTTAGTGAAAGGCGTATTTCCACCTGTTGCCGCTGCAAGATCAATGATAACACTGCCATTGCGCATTGAATGAAGCATTTCTTCAGAAATCAAAATCGGCGCTTTTTTACCAGGGATCTGTGCTGTTGTGATCACGATATCTGCTTTAGCAATTGCTTCGGCTATACGTTGCTGTTGTTTCTGTTTGTATTCTTCCGTTTGTTCAACGGCATAACCACCTGCTTTAGATGCATCGGCAGCGCCTTCCACTTCCACAAATTTGGCACCAAGGCTCATCACTTCTTCTTTTACTGCAGGACGGGTATCAAATACTTCTACAACTGCACCCAAACGACGGGCTGTGGCAATGGCCTGCAATCCCGCAACACCTGCACCTAAAATCAATAACTTGGCAGGAGCAATACTTCCGGCTGCTGTCATAAACATCGGAAAATAACGAGAATAAGAATTGGCAGCGAGTAACACTGCTTTATATCCGGCAATATTCGCCTGCGAACTCAATACATCCATACTTTGTGCACGTGTTGTACGAGGTATCATGTCCAGACTGAATGAAGTGAGTTGCTTTCCTGCCCATTGCTTCATTAATTCGGGCTGGTATAATGGTTGATACACACCAATGAGTACACCTTTCTGATTGGTCTCTTCTACGGGATGGATTGCCAGCAATACCTCGGAAGATGAAAGCACCTCACTGCGAGAAACAATAGCAGCTCCTTTTGCAGCATAAGCCTGGTCATCTGCATAAGCTTTTTCTCCGGCTCCGGATTCAACCAGTACTTTGATATTTTTCTTTGTCAGTGCTTCAACCTGTTCAGGGAGAAGAGACACCCGCGTTTCAAAAGCAGGTTCCCGCAGAATACCAATTGTTAGTGACATGCAGCAGTTAATTGAGACGCGCAAAAGTACACAAAAGCGGCCTTAAAATCGAATGGTAAAATGTTCCTGCTCAAATTGTTCGTTCCTGAAAAACAGAATACCGACAAAAAAAAGATCGATGCTGATTTTTACGCGAGGATGTCTGCGAATTTCCTCCCAGGCCTGCTCCATGCCTTTACTCCAGTGAATATCATCCAGAATGACGATTCCGGAGTCGGGAATTTTAGGAAGAAGCCATTCAAAATAACGAACAGTTGCTTCATAATCATGATGGCCATCTATGAATACAAAATCGAGCTGTTCTTTGGTTTGTAAGAAAGCAGGTAATGTTTCTGCAAAGGGCCCTTGTAATAAACTGATATTTTTTAATTGAAGCTGATTGAAATGCGATTGAGCTTTGGAGGCGATGGCAGAAGAACCTTCAAAAGTAAACACGTAAGAGTCAGGATTTGCTACCGAAAGATAAGCAGTTGTGATACCGAGAGATGTTCCTAATTCAACGATGGTTTGATGCTGATATTTTTGCACAATCCTGTAAAGCAACTGTGCATACTTTTTTGGTTTTAAAGAAGTGGAAGCTATTCGTTTTACAGTGCGCTTGTTCGTCAATCCACTTGCAGATCCTGCACCAAAATCCTCTATATCCAACATTGTTTCATCCTTCAGCAATTCATCTCGAATCAATTCAATTCTTTTTGTTGTTTCATCATCCGTTTTTCCATTAAGAACATCCCGGATAAATGAATACACAAATGGCGAATGAATACCGTGCCCTTTTCCGTTTGATGATTTCAGGAAATAAGAGATATATTTTTTAAGTATGGTAAAAGTTGAAAACATGTAAATTTTAGAGATGTTCTTTTGGCGCAAAGAAGTAAGATCGCAAAGGTTATCGCAAAGAAAAAATCAGCGTTAAACTTCTTTACTCCTTTCTCTGCGTCAAAAATAATACACTGTACTGATTGACTTAATTAAAAAGCTTTATTTCCTCTCCCAAACTTCTATTGAAAATGAATACGCATGTTTTTCATCCGCATTAAAATCCCGGCTTGACTTCAGCTCCCATTCTTCCGTATTCCACTCCGGATAAAAAGCATCTGCTTCAAATGAAGCATGTACACGCGTCATATAAATTCGGTTTGTCTGAGCCAATGTTTGCGCATAAATCTGCGCGCCTCCTGCAATAAATATTTCGAGCGCATTGGTGGCCGCTGCTTTTTGAATGGCTTCGTCCATGTCTTTTGCAAACTGCAACATGGATGAATCAGGAACTGAAGATGGTTGTCGGCTGACAATAATGTTTAATCTCCCGGGAAGAGGTTTGCTGTTAACCGCTTCAAATGTTTTTCTGCCCATGATCACAGGCATTGCCCACGTAGTATTCTTAAAAAACTTCAGGTCCTGTGGCAAGTGCCAGAGTAGCTGATTGTCTTTTCCAATGGCATTGTTGGTGCCGGCGGCAACGATATGAGATATGATTGGTTTTCTATGGCTCATTTATGATTAATTAGGAAGCCTTACATTTTTTTTGATAACCACTAAATGAAATTACACAGCCACCGGTGCTTTGATCCCTGGATGGCACTGATAATTTTCCAGCGTGAAATCTTCATAACGGAAATCAAAAAGATCTTTTACATCCTGATTTAATTTCATGACAGGTAATGGATAGTGCTCTCTGCTTAATTGCAGATTCACTTGTTCAAGATGGTTGCTGTAAATATGTGCATCGCCAAAGCTGTGCACAAAATCACCTGGCTGTAAACCACATACCTGCGCAATCATCAATGTCAGCAATGCATAAGAAGCGATGTTGAAAGGCACACCCAGAAACACATCAGCACTGCGTTGATAAAGCTGACAACTCAGTTTTCCATCTGCCACATAAAATTGAAACAAAGTATGACAAGGCATAAGTGCCATACGGGGAAGATCGGCCACATTCCACGCACTGATGATGAGGCGACGGCTATCAGGATTTTTTTGAATTTGTTCAAGGAGATCTTTCACCTGATCTACCACTACCCCATTTGCTCCTTCCCAGCTACGCCATTGCTTGCCATATACAGGACCTAGTTCTCCATTGGCATCGGCCCATTCATCCCAGATGCTCACCCCATTTTCTTTTAAGTAGGCGATATTGGTTTCGCCTTTTAGAAACCACAATAGCTCATGAATGATGCTGCGGAGATGAACCTTTTTAGTGGTTACTAAGGGAAACCCTTCCTGAAGGTTAAATCGCATTTGATAGCCGAAAACGCTGATGGTGCCGGTACCGGTACGATCGTCTTTGCGAGTACCATGCTGAAGAATATGTTTGAGTAAATCGTGATAAGCCTGCATAGGTGCAAATTAAGATGTCATCCTCAAAATCAAGTTGAAAATTTTCCCGAATTACTTCTGTTTCCTATTTATAAACGAGGACCTTTCTTCAATACCGCATAAAACTCAATACTCCCGGGGCGGGTCTGGGACACCTTCTCTACGTGAAAATGAATAAACTTCAGTTGACGGAGCGCATCTATGATACCTGTAAAAGAAGAAGGAGTGAACTGCCAGGCATGTACGTCTATATATGCGCCCTTCTTCGCTTTATATTCGTCATAAGCAAGACGAATGCGTTCTGGATCGGACTGCTTTGAACCATGAATGCCTAGCCAATGCATCCAGGCCATATTGTGGGTGGTCAGGCCATGATGTTCAATCACCCGGCGTAGGGTATGCAGTTTTCTATTTTCCTCAAAAGCCTGCAATACCTCACTGATCCCGCTTTCAGGCAGAAAGGCATCCATACAATAACGCTTATCCGGTATCACCAGATAATAAAATCCGTGGTCCTCAAGCAAGTGTTCTACCAACTGCAGATGACGGATCAGATCAGGTTGATGCTCTATACAATGACTTGAAAAAACAATCCGATAGCTTTCACTTACCACGGAAAGATCCCCATTAGGGGAAACATATTTAATGTAAGGACAGCCGGCGGCATCCAGGCTAAGGTCTATCGCTCTTTTCTGCAGTGCTTGTTGATCAAGCACATCAAAGTAGTCAACCTGTGAACCTGAAAGACAAGGGCTGGCAAAGGGACCAATCTCCAGGCTTTTCACTTTCGGTATGTCAGTAATGAATTGTTTCCTGCTCAGCACCTTCATCCCTTTTACTCTATATAAAAGCAGCAGAAAATATTTTTTGATAAAATACACTGTCCTAAGAAAAGACTGCATCATGTTCATCTGCCTCAGGGTTTAAGCGGTACGTAATTAAAAAGAAACAAATAGATAAGCATCATATAACCAACAAATTAAATACAAAGAACACATTTTTAGAAAAATCATCATTTCCCCTCCCTTGGGTAAAAGCGAAGCGGACTCCGGAAACGTATCACAGCGCGGGGTCGGCTGCGATTTTTTTGCTAAAAATCCTCTGCGCCAACCTCCTTTTCTCTTCGCCGAAAATCAAAAATTAGCTACTTTGATAATTAGATAATGCGCTAATTAAATTTTAGATAATAGCTAAACGTCTACCCCCCCTAAACGAATCAAAATCCCCCCTAAATATAAACCGACACTGACAACCGATAACTGATAACTGATAACTGATAACTGATAACCACCAACCGACATTACACCCTCAACAACCCCACTTTATACAACTGTGACACGGGCTTATTGTCCCAGAACAATTCAAAATCTTCAAGACCGGCATTTTCAAAATCAGATTTTAATTCACCGAGTGTCATCAATGACTCCTGATATATGCTCAGCCTTGGCAAAACAGATAAGAGCCAATTCCCTTTTTGCTCATCTACCTGTATAGTCAGACTTTCTTTTTTCGAAAGAAAAGTCATCTGCAATACGGTCCACTGATTTCCTTTCTTCGACTTTGTAACCAATTCTGAATGAGACGATGCGCCAAGAAATATGATCTTGGCATTCGAATTGGAAGGAGGCAACTCTTCCTCCGTAATGACCTTTAAAATATGATCCGGAGATATTGTTGTCCTGGGTATCTTAAGCTCAAACCATTTGTGTAAGGGCTCATCCAATCCGATCCCCTGCATATAATTGAAGAGTGATTTTTTTAAACCAAATGAATAAGATTCGTGATCTGCACCTGTTGGGTCAATGTGCTCCACATCATTGTCGGCAAACATAATCACAGCTTCCTTTGCAGCTTTCACTTTAAACTTATCAGGGTTCATGCCAACGGGGCTATGCGAAGTCATAGCAAACTGATGCCAGTAAGCTGATTGTAAAACGCCGGTTTTAAACAACTGCCGAACCATCTCCAGTGAATCAATTGTTTCCTGATCTGTTTGTGTAGGAAAGCCATACATCAGGTATGCATGCACCATGATTCCTGCTTGTGTAAAATTGCGATTTACTTTGGCAACCTGCGCCACAGTAACACCTTTGTCAATTAATTCAAGTAAACGATCGCTTGCAACTTCAAGTCCGCCGCTTACCGCAATACATCCGCTTGCTTTTAAGAGCAAACAAAGATCGCGCGTGAAACTTTTTTCAAAACGGATATTGGTCCACCAACTTACTACCAGCTTCCTTCTGATTATTTCAATAGCCAGTGATCTCATCAATGATGGCGGCGCTGCTTCATCCACAAAATGAAAACCATTCGTACCGGTCTGCGCGATGATTTCTTCCATTCTGTCGCACAACAATTTCGCAGTCAGTGGCTCATATCGCTGAATATAGTCGAGTGAAATATCACAG
>JBIIPV010000049.1:0-6351 GCA_044342435.1 Lacibacter sp.
ATTTCCCCAAAGAGGAAAGAGCCAGAAAAAAAATCCGAATAAGGCAAGACGAAAAAGATAGACAAACAAAAAACGAAATATTGAAAACTTTTTCTTCTGTATTGTATTACCGGAAGATGCCACCATTAGATCGGCCGCGCCGTGAGGTATGCCCAAAACGAGAATGCCGCCCAGGAAAAGATAGACCTGGTTCTCTTCGTTAAAAAATAAAGGAAGCTGATGTTGAAGTAACAGCAAAATAATGCCGCACGCCAGAAGAACGTAGCGCATTGCTTTTTATTTTAAAACGAACAAGCCGGATTACTCCGGCCTGTTCGTGATATTTAAAATTTATGCAGAAGATTTTTCTGACTGTGCCAGTGCATAGATGACAAGTCCAAAGCCGATTTTATTTACAGCATCGCCGATGTTGTAAACGATATCCATTGCATGCTGAGCAGCAGCAACATCATCTACAAGTACCATACCGAACAAGCCACCTGGAGTACCGAGGATATATCCTAGTGGATAAATAGCCCATCCAACCAATACAAACCAACCTAAGGTTTTATTGGCTTTTGCGACAGCAGGAGATGCAGCAGTTGCCAGTTTGGCTACTTCACCAAACCATACAAGGTAAACAATGTAGAAATAAGCAAGTCCGCTGATTACACCCCACAAAACACTATTATCCTTATCTATCGTTTCGCCAAAATAACCGGTTACCAGCATCACAACTGAAGCGAAAATAAGCTGCCAAAGTAAAGCAATTTTAGCACCGGCTTTCTTTGTGATCAGATAAAACTCCACACACATAAGAGGTACAGTCAACAACCAATCAACATAGCGGAAGAATGTTGGCGACTGACCCGTTTCAAGGTTATAGCCGCGCATGTAATAATAGTGTACGGCAGCAATAAAAGTAATCAGACCGGATACAAGAATTGAAGTACGCCACTTCTTCTCCGTGTTACTCAGTTCAAAGAAAAAGAAAACTGATGCGGCCATCATCGCCATTGTACCTATAAAAAAGGTAAAGGCAACATAATTGTCATTGGCAATTGGCATTGCCCCTAGTAAATGAAAATTCATACAACTTGGTTTTGGTTAAAAAATATAAATACCGAAAAAAATTATAATCAGAGTAAGCAAGCTGCGCAATCCGTATATAAATACATTACAAATGATGATTCAAAAGGTTGGTTTATTTCAAAATTTATTTTGTTTAACTCATTTATTTAGAAATAGTTATAACATATTAGTATTTTTTTAAATGTGATAATTTGCTGACTTAATCTTGTTTTATACTGATTTACGAAGAAAGAAATTGCCATTTTGATGAATTATAGCTTTCTAAGTGAAAAATATAATATAAGAGCAATCGTTTTCCCTTCATATCTATCTTGTTAGTATTATATAATTGCTTTTAAAAATATATAATATTCAAATCAATAATGAATAGGTCGTATCTGAGAAGAGAATGATGTATATCATTTTTACAGCTTGTTTGCAAATTCAACTTTACAAGATGAAGCATCCAAACCGTATTGCGGAAATATATGGTTATCTGATTTGTTTATTATGTGTGATTGGTTTTTTAATTACTACAGGAGGTTTGATTCAGGCACTGATTGACCAAGGACACCCATTTCAATCAAGAGAAGCTACTTATCAAAAAGAATCACTTGTGAGTTTTGATTATTATGTACTTGAGAAGAGGCTGGCTTTTCGTACAGATACAACCTCAAACACGATTCTTACTGATACAATTGCTTTACGGAAAATGTTTGAAGAAGAAAGGAATAATTTAATTGAAAAGGTGAACCACCGAATACGCAGGGAGATCATTGTAAACAGCTCCATTCTTTTTCTTTCAGTTTTGCTGTTTCTTTTTCATTGGCAATGGTTAAAAAAACGTTTTTCTCTGGAATCATAATCAACTCTGATATATACAAAACAAAATATCCTCAATATGATCTCGAATGAATTATTACAGGGAGAAGAGATACTTGAACTGGAAAAGGCAGCGGGAAATATATGTGTCACTGTTGTTGTTCCAACACACAGGTTATCTCCTGAGCGACGCGCAGATAAGCTTATACTGAAAAGAGCCGTAGATCAGGCAATTGACTTGCTTCGTTATCAACACGACGGAGAGCCGATTGTAAGATCACTATCTGCTTCATTAAAGGAACTTGAGTCTTCTGCAGATCTTTTGCATAATTATGATGGATTGGGGTTGTATGTTTCAACAGGCATCCGAAAAATTGTTCGTCTTCCTTTTCAAGTAACTGGTAAAGTATTAGTCGGAGAAAGATTTGACTTACGGGAACTATGGTATAAAGCCCAGTTAAATGCAACTTATTATACGCTGATGGTTACGGAGAAAAAGGTAATGTTCTGGGAAGGACACCTGGATCAACTGGAAGAAATTGTTAACCCGGATATCCCTTCGGCTTATCATGAAGAGTATTTATATGAAGTGCCGAGTAGAAGTTCTTCATATGCTGGCTACGCACATGTAAAAAGTTTTGAACGAGACAAGACAGTTATAGAAGAGCATCGGATGAAATCATTTTTAAAAAATATTCATCAAGCAATTCGTAAATACCTGATCGGAGATCAGCGATTAATTCTGATTGCTCCAGAAAAAACAATCAGCTGGTATAAAGATATTGTTGGTCCTCACTCACCAATAACGAATACCATCGCAGGCAATCATGCCTATTCCAACCAGGCAGAAGTGGAGAAGATGGTTTGGCCGCTTGTGGTTGAAGATGATCAAAAACAATTTCAAAAAGAAATTCAACAAGCAATGGACTTGTCAGGGCGTCATCGTGCTGTATTTGGACTTGAATCCTGCTGGCGTGCTGCTGCCGACGGAAATGCTTTCAAACTTCTTGTAGAAAAAGATTATCGCTGCACAGGCTTTAAAGCAAATAGCGGCAGACATTTATATCTAAAACCACCTCCTTTTACACATGTAAGTCTTCCTGACGCTGTTGATGAGCTCATTCACCTTGTTAAGTCTAAAAATGGGAAAATCATTTTCGGAGAGAATGGTTCATTGAATAATGAAGGACATATTGCACTCATCACACGCTATTGATTACAAAAATATTTTAAGATTACTGATGCATGTTTTAATCTTTTATGTATGATGCTCATTTTTCCCACTGCATAGTTGTATTATTTTTGACTTATGTTATTTCGGAATTGATCGTTGGGACAGGAGGACAGATATAGCTGTTTAAACGACAGTAACCTGACTGACCGTAACGCAGAAAAAAAACTGTTACTCCCTTCAGGATGATTGCTGAAATAGGCAGGATGTTGCAGAATACGCTTTGTAAAAGACGCTACACTGCATCAACCGATTTACGGAGCAGGTTGAAAAGCTTGCTCCGTTTTTTAGTTTGTCGATGATCATATTAGGGGTGGACGAAAAGAATATTTGAGCTCCGTAGGAGAGTACCGTTACAACAGTTTTAAAGTGGTTCGTGGGGACACGAACCACGGCGGTTGGGGAATTACAAAAAATTAAGCTCCGCAGGATCCTACCATTACAACAGTTTGAAAGTATTTCGTGAGGACACGAACCACGGCGGTTAAAATCAAGCTCCGCAGGAGCGAAATATGTGTAAAAAGAGAATTGCAAAAAAATCCTGGTTGGTCAATGCAACCAACAAAATCAGATTAACGAAAACCGAAACAACTACCCTTCGTATTCTGTCTCCACGAGCAGTTCCAAGCCGCGCTTACCGCGACACTGTAACATAAAATTACACTCATGCATCAGGTACTGAGGAACACCGGTTGCCACAAAATCGGCAACATACCAGTAATGCATCAATGCTTCAGATTGTTGAAGAGAGGGTTTGAGCAACAACCACTGTATTCTCGATAAATCCGTATCTGAAAGGTGGTTGAACGCTCCGCTGTTGAGCAAATCTCGGGTAAGGGAGGTCACTTGTTTTTCCATGTGCTGGAATTTTGGTGAATTACTAATAAGAACGTTAAATCAATATAAACGTTGCATGAACAAATCACAAACAAAAGCAAATGTGCATTCACTGTGCACAACCAAACTCATTTCATACCTTCGGGCAAATGATACAGGCAGGACAATACCACAATCTGAAAGTGCTTCGTATAAAAGAAGCGGGAGCTTACCTCGATGACGGCAACCAAGGCATTCTTCTGCCAAAAAAAGAAACGCCCCATGGCAGCAAACCGGGCGATGAACTCACCGTGTTTGTATATCACGATTCAGAAGACCGCCCCATTGCCACAACGCGTCATCCGAAAGCCGTGGTTGGTGATATCGTGAAACTGAAAGTAGTTGGCAACAGCATGGTCGGCACATTTCTCGATTGGGGATTGATGAAAGATTTACTGGTGCCAAAAAGCAAACAAATATCTCCGATGCGCTTAGGTGGAGAATACCTCGTGCATGTGTATCTCGATGAAAAAACAGGAAGAGTGGCAGCCAGCCAGTATCTTGAACATTTGCTGAGTAATGATGAGTTAAGTGTCAAAGAGAAAGATGCCGTTCAGCTGACCGTCTATCGCAAAACAGATTTGGGCTTTGTGATGATCATCAATAATCAGCATACAGGTCTCCTGCATTTTAATGACGTGTTTCGTGAACTCGAAATCGGAGAACAGATAGAAGGCTATATTAAAACCATACGAGCCGACCACAAAATAGATCTTGCTGTTGGCAAACCAGGTTATCAGCGCGTAGAAGATGAAACCGGAAAAATCATTAGACTATTACACGAAAAAGATGGGTTTCTTCCTTATCACGACAAAACAGATCCGGAAACAATTTATGAGGTTTTCGGAATGAGCAAGAAGGCTTTTAAAATGGCACTCGGAAAATTATACAAAGAGAAAAAAATACACCTTCTCGACAATGGAATTAAGCTAGTTGATTAAAATTGTTGGTTGTTGGATTGCTACCAGGAAGGAAGTAATCATTAGAAATAACGTATTGCCCTAACTGCTGCTTCACTTGGTTTGATATAACAATCACCCCCTCCATTCTCAAAAGAAATAGCAGTTGCACAAGTACCGGCACGATTATCGCTGGGCTCAGTCGAAGTCCAGTATAGATTTGGTGTAAAACCTCCGATTATATTTTTGTTTTGATATAGAACATTCAATTCGGCTGTACTTGGCAAATACCAATCGCTAAACCCTCCTGAAGAATAATTTGCTGCAATTCCTGCTGCGCTCCCAGGACATGCTGCTACTATATCAAGCGTATTTTGTTTCCCTTGGCCTATGCCGCTTCCTGTTGCTCCAGGCACATCGGTTCCATAGCATCCCCAAATTGATTTTATAGATTGATTAGAAGCAGCAGCGATTATGCCATGTTGTTGATTACTAACATAACCAAGATCCCCCGCCTTAAATAAATAGGCAATAATTCCTCCCTCGTGAGGATCTCCCACTTTCAATGTTTTTATTTCAGCAAAAAATGTAATCGGAGAGCCGGTAACATTTGTACCATCTGTTTTTTTTACGGTAGCTGTTACAGTCTGCATACCAGTGTTGCCCAGTTGCCATCCATTGGTAGATTGACCGGATTGATTGGTTGTGCTATTTGCCACTAGAAGAGTTCCGCCACCGGATGTAACCGTCCATGTAACAGCAATGCCCGGAACAGGCTGTCCATTAATATCATTGACTTGAATAGCGAGTGGTTTTGGTAAACTAAAAGTAGCCGGCGCTTGCTGGTTGTTTCCTGAAATAATTACAACACTTGCTGGTTCAATTGGCTGAACCGTTGCTGAGATGATTTTAGAAATATTTCCGTACAAGGAGGGATAGTTTACACGAAAAGTAAAACTTTTGGGCTGAGTTAATGTAACTGTGCTGCCAACTTTAATTAAATTTCCTTTTCCTCCTTTATAAAGATTTATTGTAATCGTAGGATCACTTATCTGGTCAATTGTAAAAGAAGAAACATATAGAATTTCACTAGAAGGAGAAGGAACTGTCATTGGTTTCAAATCCGGAAGAAAAAGCCTTAAGTTTTCCAATGAAGCATTATATGTATCAATAATTTGTATCATCATTTGAAAAGGGGCTAAAAAAGAAGCATCTTGACGACTTAAACTAATTAGTTTCAGGCCAAGACTGTAAGGATACTCTTTCCCTGCGATGAATGTTTGACTCTGGGTGCTTGAAGAAGATGCTGTCTTTTGCTCTGAGGTTTGTCGATTTGACGACCCATTACCCGCTAACCGCTGTTTTGTACCCGGACTGTCTTGAATAGCAAATTGGTTTTGTAAATCTTTGATTCCAAAATTTGCTTCTAAAAACCAAATACACAACTCCGAAGCAACTGTTTTTAGAAATGCC
>JBIIPV010000052.1:0-6134 GCA_044342435.1 Lacibacter sp.
GGGTTCTACGAATGCAAGGACTCTTTAACTGGATCTTACGGAGAAAGGTGACAAAGAAATTCATTCAGAATAAAATTGATGCCCGTCCACCCGGCCCATCTGATGAGCAAAGAGAGCAATCATTCATTTTAGTATGGGGAGAAGTTTATAATGAGAAAGGCGAAACATCCTCCGCTCAATTAACCTGTAAGGAAGGATATACTTTTACGGCCTTATCTTGCCTGTGGATAGCAGAACAAGTTGCTGAAGGAAATTATAAAGCCGGATGCCAAACACCTTCAGTTGCTTACGGAGAAAAAATGGTTTACAACATAGAAGGAAGCAAACCACTTTAAGCATTTCAGTTTTTGCGTAATTACCTTTGCGTACTTGAAAGACTATTTCGCCATACTCGGAGTTAAACCATCTGCAGATAATTCAGAAATCAAGCAGGCATACAGGAAGTTGGCGATGAATTACCATCCGGATAAGCACCAGCAGGATCCTGAAAAAACAATCTTATATGATCAGATACGTGAGGCTTATGAAACACTCACCGAACCTGCAAAAAGAGATGAATATCTAAAAGAAAGATGGCGGCAAAAAGCTGCAGGAATCAAATTTGAAGACGACCTGATCAGTGGAGATGTAATCCTCAAAAAAGCCATTGAACTGAATCAGCAGTTAAGATATGCAGATCCCGACCGATTGAATGAAAGCCGGGTAAGGAATCAATTCAACCAGGTGATTTCAGATGAAATGATTGCAATCCTTGTCCGACAAAATGACCATGAACTAAATAGCACTGTTGTTTCTATCCTCATTGATACACTCAAGCCACTTTCACTCGCCTTGTGTACGGAACTGATACCTCAAATCATCAAAATTCCGACTGACGATCACTCTATAAAAAGATGTACTGAGATTTTAAAACAAAAAAGAGAGTTGCTGTTCTGGGAAAAAAGAAAAATATGGATTGTTCTTTTGTTGACAATCGCATTGTGTCTGGCAATCGCCTTTCTTTCATGAAGAAAAGAGTAATCACACTACCCTCACATCCATTCTTCTAATCGTGCTGCATCCCTCCCGGAACAACAGGAATCAGTTGGTCTTTTAAAATTGGAAATTGCTGTCCGAATACAGTATTGAACAATACCCGAAACTGATTCACATTACTCATTCCATCATACCAGCCGCCATCCTTTTTGCCGGAAACATAAATCAGATTCAGATTATCAAGACTTCTTCCTTTGCCTTCTCCGATGGAAGGTCCATGATCACTCATGATCATGATGACAACATTTCCCTGATGCGCTTTGATTATGGTCTCCGACCAGTCTGATATGAGTAGGTTTATTTTTTTGACCGACCAGGTATAAGCCTCTTTATCAGAAAAAAATGAACCCGATGCCGACCGGTCATAATTCAACTTATTACCGGCACTGTCAAAAAGAAAAGGCTTGTGCGGAGAAAGAATATGAATAAAATTAAAAGAAGGATCTTTCTTTTTTCCTGCATCTTCTGCCGTGCTGCGGAGTGAATAATTAATTTGATCATAATGATGATCCCGCTCCATGTTTTCCAAAAAACCAAAATGATAACGATGTGAAAATGAGATGAGATGTTTATAAAGTCGAATATGCATACATCTTGCCGTAAGAGCCCTTGCTCCCCCACCCCATATACTGTTTGAAAAATCTGCCGGGGCTTTCTCAAAATCAAAGAAAGAAAAATTATTGATCCGGTAACCCAAACTACTGAAAACAGAAGCAACCCTGTTTTCCCTGATGCGTGTCAATCCGTATTTATAACCATATGCATAACTATTTGTAAGCACACGATCAGGAAGATAATCCATATCCATTGTTGACGATAACGAATGAACAGTCAAGGGATAATTTGCAGAAGAATTCTTAACATCTCTGAATCCAAGCTCACTCATTCTTTTTTTGAATGGTGTATTGTTATGTCCGAATCCTGTAAGCAAAGTTGAATCTCCTCCGTATTCATCTAACACCACGTAATAAACCGGATATTTGTTTTGATCGGCAACAGGCAGTATCTGCACCTCATCCACCTTCATCGCAGCTGCATTATCCCTTAAGAAAAAAATCATCCCTAATTCTGCAATAACCCAAATCAGCAAAACTGCATTAACAAAAGAGCGAAATAAAACCAGAGATTTTATTTTCAGTATCAAAACGACCACTACAACTGAAACAAAGAGAATGAACGGAATAAAATACAAAGGTTCTGATAAATACACCAGGGCTTCCATCCCGGCAAAACCATCTTCAAGGTTTCCGAAAAACAAAAACAGAAACATGAAATACAATAAAACTATTCCCACACGGCTTTGATCCGAAATAATTTTCTTCAACAAAAAGGAAAGAAATAAAAACGATATGGCAACTGAAATAAAGAACACAAAAAGTGAATCTAAAGCAACCAGATCACGAAACATCCGAAATCCATTCAGACAGAAAAACAACAAGAGTAACAAATAATGGAAATCATGCTGAATCAGTATATTCTTTATTCTTTTAATACTTAGCATATAATTAAACTGCCTGTGTTTAGACTGAGTCTGAAATCTGAAATGTTCGTACTGGAATAATCCCTTTCAGTGCGTGATCATTAACAAAAATAAGAGCAAAAAGAGGAGTTTCCCCGAATTGATTTGTTAGACCATCAGACCCCGATCCGCTTTCTGATGTTATCTTTGCGGCCATGCATTATCTATCCGCCGAAAATATATCGAAAAGCTATGGCATACAACCCCTATTCAGCGGATTGTCATTTAATATTGAAGAAGGAGATAAAATAGCACTCATCGCCCGAAACGGCTCCGGTAAATCTACCCTGCTGAAAATCCTTGCAGGAAAAGAAACAACCGACGAGGGCAAAGTATGGATTCATAAAGATGTAACGGTCGTGCTGTTTGAACAGGAACCGGCAATGAATCTTTCCGCAACAGTCATAGAAAATATTTTTCAGCACTCGCATCCGATCCTGGATGCCATCAAGCAATATGAAGCTGCCGTAGAGCAAGAAAATCAACTACTTCTGAGTGAGGCTATTATTAAAATGGATGAGCTCGGCGCCTGGGATTTTGAGTCGAAAGTGAAACAGATTTTAGGCCGTCTACAAATTCATCATCTAAATCAAATAACAGGCACCTTATCGGGCGGACAAAAAAAACGCATTGCGCTGGCACGAACACTCATCGATGCCGGATTTGAACATAAGCACGTGCTGCTGATCATGGATGAACCCACCAATCACCTCGACGTGGAAATGGTGGAATGGCTGGAGCATTTTTTAAACAAGGAATCTCTCACACTTTTACTTGTAACGCACGACCGCTATTTTCTCGAAGATGTTTGTGATGAGATATGGGAATTAGATGGCTCAGAATTATTCACGTACAAAGGAGATTATCAAAATTATTTAGAGAAAAAAACAGCCAGACTTGAAAGCGAAAAAGCAACACTGAGTAAAGTAAAAAATACTTACCGGAAAGAGCTGGAATGGATGCGTAAGCAGCCAAGAGCGCGTACGGTGAAGAGCAAAGCCAGGCAGGACCGTTTTTATGAAATAGAGAAAGATGCGAAAAAGAAAAACGAGGACACACAGCTTGAGCTTCAGTTAAAAATGAATCGCCTTGGCGGGAAAGTGGCTGAATTGAAAAAACTGTATAAGCAATTTGATGACAAAATCATATTGAAAGGATTCGATTATACATTCAAACGTGGTGAGCGAGTTGGCATTGTCGGGAAAAATGGTTGCGGCAAATCCACCTTTCTGGATATTCTTCAGGGTATTGCACAACCCGACAGCGGCAAAATCAATATTGGCGATACTATTGTTTTTGGCTATTACTCACAGCAGGGATTGCAATTAAAGCAAGACATGCGCGTAATTGAATACGTGAAATCGATTGCTGAAAATTTCCCCTTGGAAAAAGGAGGATCTTTAAGCGCGGCTCAGTTTTTGGAACTGTTTCTCTTTGAACCCGATAAACAATACACCTATATTTCTAAACTAAGCGGCGGTGAAAAAAGAAGATTGCATTTGCTGACTGTATTATTCAAAAATCCTAACTTTCTAATCCTCGATGAACCAACAAACGACCTCGATCTCCCCACTCTTTCTGTATTAGAACAGTTTCTTGCTGAATATCCCGGTTGTTTGCTGATAGTAAGCCATGATCGTTATTTCATGGACCGGCTCGTGGATCATTTGCTGGTATTTGAAGGAGATGGAATCATTACAGATTTCCCCGGCAACTTCACCCAATACCGATTGGAGAAAAAAGAAACGCCAACCCCATCCAAAGGAACTGTTGAAGTCAGAGAAACAGAAAACAAAGAGTCAAAACCGGAAGAAAGAAAAAGGCTGAGTTATAAAGAAAAAAGAGAGTTTGAAATTCTTCAGAAAGAAATAGAAGAACTTAGTAAGGAAAAAGATCAGATTACAAGTCAATTGCAGAAAGCCTCTCTGCCTTACGAAGAACTTCAAACACTCACCAATCGTTTCTCAGAAATATCAGCGCTGCTTGATGAAAAAGAAATGCGTTGGCTGGAGTTGAGCGAGTATGGTGAGGGTTGATTCGTTGTTCGTGAAAACTCTGCGAAACCTTCTTTTTCTCATTTCTCCGCGCCAAAATAATCGTTACCTTTTTCAAAAATCGATAAACGATCATCGAAAAACGAATATGAGTAAATTTGCACCATGAATCAAGTCCTACAACCTCTTTTCAAAGAAACATCCTACGATCCAGAATCATTTTTTCTGATAGCGGGTCCATGTGTTGTGGAAGGTGAAGAAAACATGCACCAGATTGCATCTACTGTAAAAGAAATCTGTACCCGTTTAGGCATCCCCTATATTTTCAAA
The DNA here is from genome assembly GCA_044342435.1 of Lacibacter sp. Taxonomy (GTDB): domain Bacteria; phylum Bacteroidota; class Bacteroidia; order Chitinophagales; family Chitinophagaceae; genus Lacibacter. Next base: position 4,879 of record JBIIPV010000052.1, read on the forward strand.
GCCTCTTACAGAAAAGCCAACCGTACAAGCAGCAACTCTTTTACAGGATTGGGAGATGATGAAGCAATGGCTCTTATTCGTCAGATAAAATCAACATATCAATTACCGGTTACAACCGCTTTTCTCTGCCGACAAACAGATTTACTGGAAGCGGCTGCTGCAACCGGCAAAATTGTCAACATCAAAAAAGGACAATTCCTAAGTGGCCCTTCTATGAAATTCGCTACAGAAAAAGTAAAGAATGCCGGCAATGAAAAAGTGATGCTCACGGAACGTGGAAATACGTTCGGTTATCAGGATTTGGTAGTCGATTATCGCAACATTGCCTGGATGAAAGAAATTGATGTACCGGTCATCATGGATTGTACACATTCACTGCAACAACCCAATCAGACTGGTGGCGTAACCGGTGGTAACCCAGGAATGATTACGACCATCGCCTCAGCTGCTATTGCATCAGGAGCTGATGGTTTGTTCATTGAAACACATCCCAATCCGGCTGCTGCCAAAAGCGACGGTGCGAATATGCTTCGTCTTGATTTATTGGAAGAACTACTTCAGAAATTAATCAGGATTAGAAAAGCAGTTTTAGGATAATCAATTGCTCTTTACAACCATCGAAGCGGATTGCGCTTACTGTACCAGATATAATTGCGGATATTCATCCAGAACGCGATGATAAAATAAAAAAGAACCGGAGACCCCATGGTTAGAAAAGAGATATAGATAAAATATTTACGGATAGTCGTTGAGGAAACGCCCATCTTCTCTCCGATGTAGGAACACACCCCAAACGCATTCGATTCTATAAAATACCGCAGCCTTCTCATAGATCAAATTTAATGTTTTTCTTCAATTATTCCAGTACAGAAATCAATCGGGAAAAGATAAATCGGTAACTTCGCAGCGCCAAAAAATCACTTCTAAAACTCTCTTTGCTATGGTATTTGATCTTGATCTCATCCGGAAGCGTTACGCAGAAATGCCCGGAAAAATTGAAGCTGCACGTAAAACACTGGGACGTCCATTGACCCTTGCCGAAAAAATCCTTTACAGCCACCTTTGGGAAGGTGTAAACATCGAAGATTTTGCACGCGGAAAGGCCTATGTCGATTTTGCACCGGATCGCGTTGCGATGCAGGATGCCACCGCCCAAATGGCATTGCTTCAGTTTGATACAACCGGACGTAAACGTGTAGCGGTACCTAGTACTGTTCACTGCGACCATCTTATTGTAGCCAAAACAGGAAGCAAAG
>JBIIPV010000053.1:0-6055 GCA_044342435.1 Lacibacter sp.
TGGGTCCTGAAACCGGCGTTTTCACACAATACAGAATACAACCAGTTTACAACCAATCTTCATCGGGCATTTCATACCTGGAGAATAAGAAATTATACATCATCAGCCTGGAAAAAGGGATCAAAAAGGAAATCAGTAAAAAATGAACAGGAAGACAGGCGAATTTGTTTAAATACATGCTATGCTAATAAGCAAGCATGTGAAGGATTAGCTGATTTAACTGTTCGTCATGCTGGAATTAAGAAAAGAAGGCTTATACTGCCCTGCCGGGCATTTTTTCATTGATCCATGGAAACCTGTTTCACATGCTATTATCACCCATGCACACAGCGACCATGCCAAAGCCGGTCACAAGCAATATCTCTGCCATCATCTGACAGCATCCATTCTGGAGAAAAGACTTGGGAAATTCTTTTACCAGGGAATTGAATGGGGGCAACCCATCGTTCACAAAGGAGTCCGGATCAGTCTTCATCCGGCAGGCCACATCGCAGGCTCATCCCAAATAAGAATAGAACATAAAGGCGAGGTGTGGGTTGTAAGTGGTGACTACAAAACCGAAAACGATGGCATCAGTGGCGCACTTGAACCTGTGAAATGTCACAATTTCATCACTGAATCAACATTCGGATTGCCTGTTTATAAATGGGAAGATCAAAATAAAATATATGATCAAATGCAAAAATGGGTATCGCGAAACAAGGAACAAGGATGCCATTCCATCTTTTTTGCATACAGTCTTGGAAAAGCGCAAAGAGTTGCTCAAGCCATTTCTAAAGTAACTGACAACATCATACTTCACGGTTCAGTTTTTGAGATGCATTCACTGTTAAAAGAAAAAGGAATGCAACTGCCTGATGTAGTTCACCATGCATCTTTCAACAAGGAGAAGCTGAATAATCCCTCAGTAATCATAGCACCTATGTCGGCCATGAATACCCCTTGGTTAAAAAAGTTTACACCTTATAAAACAGCTATCTGCAGTGGCTGGATGCAAATTCGCGGACATGCAAAACGACAAGACTGCGACAAGGGCTTTGTTTTAAGTGATCATGCCGACTGGGATGGACTATTAAGTACGATTCATCAAACAGGTGCAGAACGCGTATTCGCGACTCATGGTTTCACACATGTTTTAAGCAGATACCTGAAAGATAAAGGCATTGATGCGGTTGAAATGAGTGCGGGCCTCACAAAAGACATTTCGGAAACATCCATTACAAATCATTTGTCACACAATCAAGAAGATGAATGAATTTGCCAATTTAATTCATGAATTATCAGAGACAAAGAGCTTGATTGAAAAAAGCACTTTGATCAACGAATACTTTTCAAAAGCTGACGATCAGGATAAGCTGCGGGCACTTTCGCTTCTCATTGGCGTGAAGCCCAAAAGAACAATACGCACAAATCAGTTGAAAGAATGGTGTATTGAAAACACGGGTATTGAAGAATGGCTATTTCAGGAATGTTATCAAATGGTAGGTGACCTTGCTGAAACAATAACATTATTAACATCCAACCATTTTCAAAATATAAATGAATTAAACGCAAACAAACAGAGCCTATCAAATATTCTTGATGAACTTGAATCGCTCAGTCGTGCAGATGATTCACAAAAAAAATTATATATCATTCAGATGTGGAAGCAACTGAATACACAGGAGCGCTTCGTATTCAATAAACTAATCACCGGGGGATTCAGAGTTGGCGTATCCGCGAATATTGTCAGTAGGGCGCTGGCTCAGTTGTTGAATCAAAGCTTAAGTGAAATACAGCACAAACTTAGCGGGAAATGGACACATCAAACTACATCGTGGGAGCAGTTGTTAATGAGCAAAGTCAGCGATCTATCCAAACCCTACCCTTTCTTTCTATGCCATGCCGTTGACGAAAACATCAATGAGTTTTCTCCGAATGAATGGTATGCTGAAAATAAATGGGATGGCATCAGGGGACAAATCATCAAACGAGAAAATGAGATTTTTATCTGGAGCCGGGGCGAAGAATTAATGACAGATCAGTTTCCCGAACTTGCTGCATTAAAAGAAAATATGCCCGACGGCACTGTATTAGATGGAGAAATTATTTGCATGGTTAAAACAGAACAATCAATTTACCCTTTGCCATTTAATTTGCTGCAAAAAAGAATCGGAAGAAAAAAGCCAGGCAAACAACTGCTACAAGAAGTACCCGTGATGTTTATTGCATACGACATACTAGAGTGGGAAAGGAAAGACATCAGACAAGAACCATTGAAAAAAAGAAGACATATTCTTGACTCATTCTTTCAAACATTTAATGCAAATAAAATTGTAATCTCTCCCCTACTCGAATTTGAAAACAAGCAAGACCTTAAATCAATACGTGACAAAGCGCGTAAGGAAAAAGCTGAAGGCATTATGTTGAAAAGAAAAGATTCTCTATATCTTTCAGGAAGAAAAAAGGGGGATTGGTGGAAATGGAAATCAGATCCTTTCAGTATTGATTGTGTTCTACTTTATGCGCAAGCTGGCCATGGGCGAAGAAGCGGACTTTACACTGATTATACATTTGCCGTAAGAGACGGTGAACGACTTGTCACTTTCACAAAAGCATATAGTGGACTTACCGACATTGAAATCAAAGAGGTAGATGCTTTCATTAAAAAAAATGCGGTTGAAAAATTTGGGCCGGTTCGAACTGTTAAGCCGGAACTCGTTTTTGAAATCGCCTTTGAAGGGATACAGGAAAGCAAAAGACATAAGTCCGGAGTAGCCCTGCGTTTTCCTCGAATAAGCAGATGGAGGAAAGATAAAACAGTTGATGAAATTAATACGCTGGATGACCTGAAAGCATTACTCAATCAAACAGATTAAAAATAATTTTAGCAAACAGTCATAATTGAGTCAAAAAAACACCATATTGTTTCAGGATAGTCCAGGCTACAAAAAAGTAAATCAATGGATGGGCAGCAAAGGAATGCAACCATTCAGTTATCAGATTGAATGCTGGCAAGCTATTAGCGAAGGCAAAAGCGGAATGGTGAATGCACCTACGGGATGCGGCAAAACCTTTTCTGTTTTTCTTGGTGAATTGATCAGACAAATCAATATAAGTCATTACAATCATCAACCTATAAACACAAAAGGCATCAAGCTATTGTGGATTACCCCGCTCCGTGCTTTGGCAAAAGATATTGCAAGAGCCATGCAAGAAGCCATTGATCAACTTGAATTGCCATGGCAGGTAGGCATCCGAAACGGCGACACATCTGTTTCTGAAAGAACCAAACAAAAGAAACAGATGCCGGAAGTGATGGTCATCACGCCTGAAAGCCTTCATTTGTTATTCACTCAAAAAGAGGCATTCAGGTGGTTTGAAGAAATAAGTATGATTGCCGTGGATGAATGGCATGAATTGATAGGAAGCAAAAGAGGTGTACAGGTTGAGCTTGCCATATCAAAAATCATCAACCAGCATAAAGAACTAAAAAGAGAAATCTGCTGTTGGGGAATTTCTGCAACAATCGGAAATCTTGAAGAAGCAATGGAAGTACTGCTATCTCCTATAGCGGATAATGGCATCATCATCAGGTCGCAAATAAACAAAAAAACAAAAGTCACCTCAATTTTACCCGATGAAGCTGAAACCTATCCATGGGCAGGACACCTCGGTTTGTCGCTCATACAAAAAGTGATTCCAATTATTGAATTACATACAACCACTTTAATTTTTATCAATACAAGAGGAATGAGTGAGCGGTGGTACCAGGCATTACTTGATGCATGTCCTGATTTATCGGGAGCCATTGCCTTACATCACGGAAGCATTGACCAGGAATTAAGACAGTGGATAGAAGATTCTCTACATACTAAAAAACTGAAAGCCGTTGTTTGTACCGCATCGCTTGATCTGGGAGTAGATTTTCGGCCGGTGGATGCTGTGATACAAGTTGGATCACCAAAAGGCGTATCTCGCTTTTTACAAAGAGCCGGAAGAAGCGGACATACATTTAATGGCATCAGCCATATTTATTTTCTGCCAACACATTCTCTGGAACTTGTAGAATCGGTAGCACTGCAAACAGCTATTGAGGCACAATGTCATGAAGCCAAACACCCTCTCCTTCTTTGTTACGATGTATTGATTCAATACCTGCATACGCTTGCATCGGGAGACGGCTTCAATCCCGACCAGGTATTCGCTGAAATAAAAAGTACATATTGCTATCGTGATTTAGAAAAAGAAGAATGGCTTCAGCTATTTTATTTTGTATTAAACGGAGGCAAAGCCCTTGAAGGGTACGACGATTACAATAAACTAAAAATTGAAAAAGGATTATATCAGTTAGCCTCTCGTAAGTTGATCATGCGACATCGGATGAACATCGGCACAATTGTGAGTGATGTGATGTTAAAAGTAAAGCTGATGAACGGGAGTTATCTTGGGATGATTGAAGAGTGGTTTATCAGCCGCCTTGAACCGGGTGATGCATTTACACTAGCAGGAAGAAACCTTGAACTCATTCAGATCAAAGACATGACTGTCATTACTCGTATTTCAACGAGTAAGAAAAGCATTGTTCCAAGCTGGCAGGGAGGACGAATGAGCCTGACTGCAAATCTCGGAGAAAAGCTAAGAGAAACCTTTCACCTCATTTCATCTCATCGAGGGAAACAAACTCCCGAACTGGATCATCTGATTCCTCTTTTTAATTTACAAGATGATTTGTCACATATACCGAAATCGAATGAGTTGTTAATTGAAATGCATCAAAGTCGGAATGGTCAGCATTTGCTAGTGTATCCTTTCGAAGGCAGGCAAATACATGAAGCTATGAGTTCCTTGCTTGCATACCGAATTGGCAAATTAACACCCATCAGTTTTTCAATTTCGATGAATGATTATGGATTTGAACTTCTCAGTGATCAGACATGGATCCCAGATGAAAAAGAGTGGAACGGTTTATTTTCATCGAAAGAATTGATTAAAGACTTGCAAAAAAGTATCAATGCAACAGAAATGGCAAAAAGAAAGTTTCGTGATATTGCAGTGATCAGCGGCCTCATCATCCAGACGATGCCGGGCGGATCAAAAAAAGCGAAACATCTGCAATCATCAGCCGGGCTTCTCTTTAACGTCTTTGAAGAATACGATCCTGAAAATTTACTTGTGCGTCAGGCTTACCGGGAAGTATTTGATCAGCAGATTGATGAAATGCGCATCAGAGAAGCCATGAAAAGAATTGAACAAGCAAAGATGATTATTAAGCATCCGAAGCGATTTACTCCTCTTTCATTTCCCATCATTGCTGATGGGTTAAACCGAAACCATTTATCTACTGAGAAGCTGGCAGACAGAATACAAAAGATGCAGTTACAACTCAAAAAGCAAAACCGCTCTTAAAAAAGCATTTTAACCTCTGACAGGTTCTTTTTAAATTGCAACAAATCTATTCAGATGCTTAAGAAAATTACTTATGGCCTTATTGCTTTAGTAGTAGTCATGCAATTCATCAGGCCTACACGCAATGAAGCAGCCGGCCCTTTTGAAAAGAATATCACAAAGCAATTTCCGATGAATAAGGAGGTTGAAACTGCGTTGCAGAAGTCTTGCTACGACTGCCACAGCAATCAAACCAAATACCCCTGGTATTCAATGGTTCAGCCTTTGGGATGGTGGTTGCAACATCATGTTGACGAAGGAAAAGAGCATTTGAATTTTCATGAATTTTTATCTTATACTCCTAAAAAACAGGATCACAAACTTGAAGAAATTGAAGAAGCTGTCAGAGATGGATGGATGCCGCTTGACAGCTATTCCTGGATACATAAAGATGCCGTTTTAAATGAAAAAGAAAAATCGGCTATCATTGCTTGGGTGAAGGAAAGTCGTCAAAAAATACAACCATCCGATAAAAATCTGGACGGCAAAGAAGAGAAAGCGGAAGAAGACCATCATGAATAATATTAAGTGAGCATGTCGCAACAACCGGTTGCCTTTGTCATCAAGGATCAAACTTTGTGGCTTTCTCCTGAAAAGTGCATGTTTTGGGAAAATCAACAAGCCCTCA
>JBIIPV010000054.1:0-6003 GCA_044342435.1 Lacibacter sp.
TTCTGCTGAATTGGAGGTCGACTATCATCGTGCTTCGGAATTAATGAATGAGTGGGTTTCGGGATTTGTAGATCAATTGAAATCTGAAGTAGATGTGATATGGGAAGGAGTGGGCAGATTTTATCTGCTGGAAAAAAACGGTGCCATTCAGGTAGATCAGGAAGGTGTTGTATTGACTCAATCTGATAAGGGAATTCATGCCGATAAGGTGATCCGAACAGGAACAAGTCATGTTGTGCTAGTTGGAGAGAGTGAAAAAAGCAGTGAAGAAATGGAAGAGGTTTTGCATAAAAAGAAGAGTCTGCCTAAAAAAATCACTGGATTTATTTTGATCATTCTTTTTGTATTTGCATTTGCTTCAGTTCTGCTTGCTTCGGCTTATTTTAATGAAGCCTGGAAAAGAAAAGGGAATCATCATCCCATCAAGGTTGAGGAAACTCCATCCCGAAATCAATGGATTCCTTAGTACATTTGTCTTTAACTGAACAAAATAACCAAAAGTCAATAATGAACTGTCCGGTTTGCTATTCCGACAATGTCCACCATTGTTTTCCTGTAAAAGATCACTCTGTCACCGGAGAGGAATTTCTTTTGATGGAATGTAAATCATGTACACTTCGTTTCACATCACCCATCCCTTCGGAGTCGAAAATTGGGTCATATTACGAATCGCAGGATTATATTTCTCATACCGATCAGCAAAGAGGGATCACCGGATATTTATACAGAATTGTCAGGAAATGGACTTTAACGAATAAAGCAAACCTGATAATCAGGGTTGCCAAAAAGAAAATAGGAATGCATATTGATATTGGTGCCGGCACCGGTGCATTTGTGCATACCATGGAAAAAGCAGGTTGGAACACAATTGGGTTTGAGCCTGATGAAAAGGCTCGCAAAAGGGCAAACAAACTTTATAAAGTATCGGTTTATCCAATACAGGATTTTTTTCAATTGCCAAATGAGGGAGGATATGATGTGATCACTCTGTGGCATGCGTTGGAGCACATCCATCAACTACATGAAACTGTTGCTAAAATGGAGAAACTGCTATCTCCAAAAGGCAAAATATTCATCGCTGTTCCTAATTACCAAAGCTATGACGCGAAACACTACAAGTCATACTGGGCTGCTTACGATGTGCCAAGGCATCTGTATCATTTCTCTGTAAAGTCTATGCGGGTTTTACTTGAAAAACACAATTTAAAATTGAAGTCTTACCGTGCTATGTGGTTCGACAGTTTCTACGTTAGTCTTTTGAGTGAGAAGTACAAGAGAGGAAATATATTCAGTGCATTCTTTTACGGGCTGCTTTCTAATTTGAAGGCTTTATCTAATAAGAAGGAGTGCAGCTCTTTAATTTACATTGCAGAGCGTATTCACGAGGATGATGATGTGTGATTGCCGGTGTGTACGAGAATCTTATCAATTCGATGCCCGTCCATATCAATGATTTCAAATTCAAATCCTTTCCAGGAAAGTTTGTCGGTTACACGAGGGATTCTTTCCAAATTATGTAGAATGAGGCCTCCCACGGTATCAAACTCCTGCTCTCCTTCGTTCATCCATTCCGTTTTCTCAAAATAATTCAGAAAGTCATAGAAAGGGATCTGTGCATCTGCGAGATAGGTCCCATCCTCTCGAGGAAGAATTGCATACTCTCCCGATTCCGTTGCATTCACATCCCCTACGATTGCTTCGAGTATGTCATTCAGCGTGATCATCCCCTGAACACTGCCATACTCATCTACAATGAAACAACAGTGTTTTCTTTCTTCTTTGAATTTTTCCAGAATCTGATAGGCTGTATTATTTTCAGGCACAAATAAAGCGGGCTTCATCAAATCCCTAAATAAAGTAAAGTCATTTCCCACATAAAGATCTTTGATCGAAACAACGCCTTTTAATTCGTCAAGATGGCCGTCACAGATAGGATAGAAGGAGTGAGGATTCTCCACAATTTTACTTTTAATCAAGGCTTCATGGTCATCGAGGTTAAACCAGATGATGTCATTCCGGTGAGTCATGAGGGAAGTGATATTCCGGTCGCCCAGGTGAAAAACTCGTTCAATGATTTCCTGTTCGGCTTCTTCAATTGTACCCTGTTCTGTTCCTTCGCTGATAATGGCCTTGATTTCTTCTTCAGTGACCTGGTTATCAGGTACGTTTTTCAATGAGAATACGCGAAAAAACAAGTTGGTGCTTTTGTTGAGAAGCCAAACCAACGGATGTACAAATTTTGAGAAGTATAGCATGGGCAGGGCAACGGCAACGGCTATTTTTTCAGGGTTCATCAAGCCAAGTCTTTTTGGAATCAACTCTCCGAGTATGATGGATACAATGGTTACGATAAATACGATTAAAACCGTGGAGATGGTCAGCGCGTATGGACGTACAGCCTCGAATTGCTCAAGTATAGGTGTCAGGTTTTTGCTGAATTTTTCTCCTGAGTACACACCTGTAAAAATTGAAATCAGCGTGATCCCTATTTGTACGGCAGATAAAAAAATCTCAGGTTTTTCAGACAGATGCAGAGCCGCTTTTGCCTTTTTGCTCCCTTTTTTTGCTAATAATTCCAAACGAGACTTCCTTGCGGAAACAAGTGTGATTTCTGAAAGTGCAAATAGTCCGTTCAGGAGAATGAGCAAGGATATGATAACGATCTCCGTCATGTCTTTAAATCAGTAATTCTTTTTCATTAAAAGCTTTTGTTGGATGAAGCAGGCTACTTTAACCTCAGACATCCGCCAAAAAACATAAAGATATTTAAATCTTATCATTACTTGTCTGTAACCCGGTTACCGGGTTAAACATCCTTGTCGTAATCAGGGCCGCAAGGCTTCCCAGCAGAGCGCCTCCCATTACGTCAGTTGGATAGTGAGCTCCTACATATACTTGTGCATAGCTCACAAGTATGGCCCATAAAAAAAGAGACCTGTATTTTATCCCGCTTAATTTTTTAAAAGATATAAATAAAAAAGTAGAGATGCCAAAGTGATTGGCGGCATGAGAGGATACAAAACTAAAGCTGTTGGAGCAAGGGATAAGCATTCTGGCGCCCGTTGCCGCACTCCAGTCCCAGCATGGTCGGGGACGCTCAATATATGCTTTAAAAATTTGCGTACTCACAACATCGGTTAGAAAGAAAGTCATGATTGTGAGTCCGATTAACCTGAAAGCATGACCCGGATGCCGGATGATAATATATGATACCAGAAATAAATAGAGTGGACTCCAGAAATACGGATTTCGAAAAAAAATCATCAGGTAGTCGGCCACAGGATGATGCCATTCCTGATTGATCAGCCTGAACAGTGAATAGTCAAATTTAAATACGGATTGAAGCATGTTGTATTCAAAAATAAGGATTCTCATACAAACCATTCTACACCATGAGAACCGAGAAATGAATCACTCTGCTAAAGACTAGCTCAATGATTGGTTTATGGTTAGATTTTTCTGGCAAACAAGATTAATCTGGGGGATTCTTGTATGTCATAAGGTTGAAAGTCGTAAGAACCAAAGACTTCCTGTATCTGCAGGCCATGAAAGGAGAGCATGTCGTTAAAATCTCCGAGATTGAATTTTGCTACTTTTTCCGTGAAGGAGAAATGGCCATGCTGACTTTGCTTGTCATCTATATCCACTCTTTTATAGAAATGATGTTCATCGTGCCATTTGGTTACTTTGAAATGCACATTGTTTTTTTCAGTTTCAGAATTTGGAACGAGGCGCTTTTCTACATAATGAACATTGAGGTAATCAATTACAAGTAAGCCGTTTTTGATCAATGCCTGTGAAAAAGTTCTTATTGCATTGTTGTGTTCTCTTTCAGTATTGAAATAGCCAAAGCTGGTAAAAAAATTAAAAACATAATTGTAGTAATTCGTTCGATATGGACGCCGCATATCGTGAACAAAGAATTCAAGATGTTCATTTTCTGATAGGCGTGCTTCTCGTATGCTTTCTTCGCTGATATCCAGTCCTGTAACAAAATATCCTTTTGCTGCGAGCATCCTGCTATGTCTTCCTTTCCCACAACCTATATCAAGCATCTTATCTGATGGCTGGGGTTGGATTCTGGCAAGTAGCTGATCAATGAATGCAGCAGCTTCTTTGTCGTCTCTCTCACTATATAAAAGGTGATAGTAGGGGGAGTTAAACCATTCCCTGTACCAGGAGGGCTCTGCGATTTGATCGGTAAGCATACGCAAAGGTAAGGACTGAATCATGTTTCTTCCGGGCTGCATCACATATGGAAAAAAATAATCATTGATTATCTTTGACCCGATGCGGGAAAATAAAAATTTCATCATTTCCTTTTCTGGCCGATTTTATTCCGGCATCAGAAATCTTTTTAAACCAGTCATAGAAAATACGACTAGTTTGATTCTTAGCATCATCGACTGGTTTTATCCGCCGTTTAGAAAAATCATGCCCCTGCAAACTTTCCGATATGCTGCATGTGGTGGCGGAAATACGCTGTTGGATATTGGTTTATTTGTTTTTGCGCATGATTTTCTGCTGGAGGGAAAAATGTTCAATATCTACTCAGTTACGCTGACATCCCACATCGCTTCTTTTTTGTTTTCTTTTTTGTTCACCTTTCCCTTAGGTTTTTTTCTCAGCAGGTATGTTGTTTTTCAGGAATCAACTGCAAGAAAACGAGAGCAATTGCCAAAATATCTGGCTGTTGTCACGGGGGCTATTCTGCTTAACTATTTTTGTCTGAAAGTATTCATTGAAACAATGAACGTTCAGGCCCTTTTCTCTAAGTTGATGACAACAGTGGTGGTGGTGGCTTTTAGTTATTTCTCTCAGAAGTATTTTACTTTTAAAGCAGATGCGCCAACAGAGAGTGAGAATTGAGAAATGATAATCCCAATCAAATACTGTTTTCTCCCTTACTTTTGTTGAATCAGATTGCAAATAAAGCCGTATGAATATTAACAGAAAAGTGTTCACGCTGGATGAATTCACGATCCAGCAATTGCGCAATTTTCCGCAAGCTACCGGTGAATTAAGTAGTTTGTTGCGAGACCTTGGTCTTGCTGCCAAACGAGTGAATGTAGAAGTGAATAAAGCAGGTTTGGTGGATATATTGGGAGATGCCGGTAGCATCAATGTACAGGGAGAGGATGTGAAAAAACTGGACATATTCGCCAATAATCAGTTCATGAAGGTACTTCGGCACGGGGTGAGTTGTGCGGGTATAGCCAGCGAAGAATTGGATGAGGTGGTTATATTTGATGATGAAATTAGCCGGCAATCGAAATATGTGGTGATGTTTGATCCGCTTGATGGAAGCGGCAACATTGATGTGAACATTTCAATTGGAACCATATTTGGTGTTTACAGAAGAATCAGCCCACCGGGAACTCTTTGTGTTAGGGAAGATTTTCTTCAGAAAGGACTTCAGCAGGTAGCAGCAGGGTATATCGTCTATGGAAGCAGTACCATGCTGGTATATGCAACAAGAAGGGGAGTGAACGGATTTACACTGGACCCATCCATTGGTGAATTTTGCCTAAGTCATCCGGATATCAAATGCCCCGAAAACGGGAATATATACTCTGTCAATCATGGTAATTTCTTTCGCTATGAAAAGGGAGTGCAGGAGTACATCACTCTTTGTCAGAAAAAAGATGCATCTAACGGAGGGCCTTATACGCAACGTTATATTGGAAGCATGGTTGCCGATGTGCACAGAGGGTTAATCAAAGGTGGGATCTTCATGTATCCCGGAACCACAGATAAGCCCAATGGCAAACTGCGTCTTGCTTATGAGTGTAATCCTTTCGCTTTTATTGTAGAAGTTGCGGGAGGAAGGGCTACAGATGGCAAACAAAGGATATTAGAAATTGAACCGACTTCCCTTCATCAGCGTGTCCCTATGTTCATCGGTAGTAAAAAAATGATGGATGAACTAGATCTTTGCATCGCTTCCAATTAACTTGCAGTTATAAACAGTCAACTGATGGAACAAAAAACAGTTCCGGTGAT
>JBIIPV010000055.1:0-5988 GCA_044342435.1 Lacibacter sp.
AGATAATCCAGTGCATTGACATCAAAAGCACGTAGTGCATACTCATCATAAGCAGTTGTAAAAATAATTCCGGGCGTATGTTCCAGCTCCTGCAAAAGATCGAAACCGGTTTTACCGGGCATCTGAATATCCAGAAAAATTAAATCAGGTGCATGTTCCCCAATTTTCCGAACAGCCTCATCTACATTTGCCGCTTCATCTACAATTTCTATTTCAGGGTATTCCTGTAATAATTTTCTGAGCTCATTACGCGCCAGCCTTTCATCGTCTATAAGTATGGCTTTCTTATGCATGTGCATATTGATTTACCCTGTTAGCGGAGTTCGCTGATACAGGCATTCTGATTTTTGCTTCTACATAACCATCTGAGTTTTCAATTAACTCAAAAGAGGCTTTGCCTCCGAACTGCAAATGAAGCCTTTCTTTGGTACTTGAAATACCAAAACCTTCTTCGTTGTAGTACTCGCTCAATCTGCCTGTATTCTTGATGGCCAGTTCGTGAAAATGCTGATTGATTTTGGAAACCACAAATACTTCTCCTCCTGCTAACCGCTTGCTGACTCCGTGTTTGATCGCATTCTCAACCAATGTTTGAAGCATCATGGGAGGCACCTGTAATGAAAGTGTTTCCGGGTCAACATCAAAATAAAAGTGAAGTCTTTCTTCAAAACGAAGCTTTTCGAGTTCAAGGTAATCACTAACGATATGAAGCTCCTTCTGAAAACTAACGGTTTCCGCTTTTTCAGCCTGCATACTGCTACGCAAAATATTGCTCAATTCTGTAATTGCTCTTCTGGCACGTACAGGATTTTCATCAATCAGGGCACGAATGCTGTTCAAAGAGTTGAAAATAAAATGAGGATTGATATGCGATTTAATCGTTTGCAACTGAAGATCCCGAATTAACGTTTCAGACTTCAACGCTTCTATTTGCTGATTCCGGACTCTTTCCACATAATGAAATATAAAATAAATCAGATTCCAGATAAGGATAAAAATAACAGAGTTGATGATGTAATTAAAGAGTGTCCTACCAGGTGCCGATTTCTGTATATCAGCAGGCTCAGAAATCGAGAATAAATTGACAGATAAATGCAGTAAGAACCCAAGTAAAAAACCAAAAAAAAGTGTCATTGACAAAAACAAAAGAACCTGTTTGTCAAACTCCTTTTCAAGTACTTTCAATCTGATGATTAAGGCACGCATGATGTGTGTAAGCAGCAGTCCGGCCAGCACCCATATTAGAATCCTTGTAAAACTCTGCCAACTGACTTCTGTTTTGAAAACCCACACAAAAAAAACATTCAGCAAAAAACTTCCTCCCCAGCCAAACAGCTGACACCATATATACGCGTTATTTCTATTGATCAGACGCATTCTACAAAACTACCTTCTTTCAAAAAGGCTATTCATTTAAAATTACAAAGGGTTTAGTAATTTTATAAACGGAAAATTTAAAAAATGTAATTCAACCTTTTGACGGCTAGTTTGTTTAATTTTGAGTCGGTTTTCTGAAACATTGCTTCATCGCCAATAAAATAAATATGCAATTACAGCCTGGTGAACTTTTATCAAAAATAAACGCTCCAACAGACCTCAAGGATTTGACTGTTGAGCAACTCCCTCAATTATGCGATGAACTTCGCCAATATATCATAGATGTTGTGAGTGTACATGGCGGCCACTTTGGTGCCAGCTTAGGTGTTGTGGAACTGACTACAGCTCTGCACTACGTATACAACACCCCCTATGATCAGCTTGTTTGGGATGTGGGCCATCAGGCATACGGACATAAAATTCTAACCGGCAGAAGAGATGAGTTTCATACAAATCGCAAATACGGTGGTTTAAGCGGATTTCCGAAAAGAAGCGAAAGTGAATACGATACGTTTGGAGTCGGACATTCCTCCACTTCTATTTCTGCTGCATTGGGAATGGCCATGGCGGCAAAAATGAAAGGAGAAAAAAGAAAATCTATTGCTGTTATAGGTGATGGAGCTATGACTGCAGGCCTTGCGTTTGAAGCCATGAACCATGCCGGGGTTGCAGACAGTGATGTTCTGATTATCCTGAATGATAACTGCATGAGCATTGATCCGAATGTGGGTGCGCTGAAGGAATATCTCACAGATATTTCAACTTCTCCTACCTATAACAAATTCAAAGATGAGGTGTGGAAAGCACTAGGCAAACTTCCTGTGGGAAAGAATTTTTCCAGGGAAATGGCCAGTAAACTGGAGCACAGCGTCAAGGGATTCGTGAATAAAAGCAGCAATTTATTCGAAGCACTTAAAATCAGATATTTCGGCCCGATAGATGGGCATAATATCCTAAAGCTGGTTGACACGTTAAAAGACCTGAAGCAAATTCCGGGTCCTAAAATTCTTCATATTGTAACAGTAAAAGGAAAGGGATATTCACTGGCTGAGAAAGACCAAACCAAGTGGCATGCACCCGGTTTATTTGATAAGGTGACAGGGGAAATTCAAAAAAAGAAATTTGATACACCACAACCACCCAAATACCAGGATGTTTTCGGCCACACAATCATAGAACTGGCGGAAAAGAATGAAAAAATTGTAGGTATAACTCCTGCAATGCCAAGTGGTTCATCATTAAAATTGATGATGGACAAAATGCCGGATCGCGCTTTTGACGTAGGCATTTGTGAACAGCATGCTGTAACACTCAGCGCTGGCATGGCCACTCAGGGAATGCGGGTATTCTGTAACATTTATTCTTCATTCATGCAGCGTGCATACGATATGGTTGTGCACGATGTGGCTCTTCAGAAACTCCCGGTTATTTTTTGTCTTGACCGAGCTGGTCTTGTCGGAGAAGATGGCCCTACACATCATGGCTGTTACGACATTGCTTATATGCGCTGCATTCCCAATATGGTTGTAGCGGCACCGATGAATGAAGCTGAACTGAGAAATATGATGTACACAGCTCAGTTAGAAACTCAGAACTTGCCATTTTCAATTCGATATCCGAGAGGTGAAGGCGTGATGCCTGAGTGGAAAACAGAAATGAAAGAAATGCCCATTGGGAAGGGAAGGAAGTTAAAGGATGGGGAAGAAGTCGCCCTCCTCTCATTCGGACATCCCGGCAATTTTGCCGCAGCAACCATTCGAGATTTAAAAGCTGAAGGCATCAACCCGGCACACTATGATATGCGGTTTGTAAAACCAATTGACGAAGAATTGCTTCATGAAGTATTCAATAAATTCAGAAAAATCATCACCATAGAAGACGGCACAATCACCGGTGGATTCGGGAGTGCGGTGCTTGAATTCATGGCCGAACACAAATACAATGCGGAAGTAGTCATCATGGGCATACCGGACAGACTGGTCGAACACGGAACACCCAAGCAACTTTATACTGAAATTGGACTTGATGCAAATAGCATTGCAAAGCAAGTGAGATCAATGATGAATGTGACAGTTTCTGTCAGATAAATCAAATTGTAATTTCCGCGGGAAGACTTTTAAACGGCAGCAAGCTGTTCTTCTGATTCTGCAGCTTCATTGTCTTCATTCCATTCGAGAATAAAATTATTCTTCCCTTCACCTATAAGAATGGTCATAAAACGCTGTTGTGCCAATTCGAGCAGAGACAGAAACAGGAATATTGCATGGATGCGGTTTTCGCAGAAATCAAATAATTTTTCAAATGCCATTGTTTTTTCTCTTTTCACCATATCAATCATCTGCTCTCTGCTACCCTCCATTGAGTAATTATATTGCACCACTGTATGAACGGGCTTATTCAAGCGTTCATGTCTGCGTTTCATCACTCGCTCAAATGTCTTCATGAGTTTAAAGAGCGTGATGGTCTGTATTTCTGTTCCTTCTCCCGCTTCCTCTCCTATTTGCGCAAGTTCTTTCGCGATATTCCCCCTTTTAAACATCAGAAGTCGCTGGGCTTCCATGTCAGCCATTTGTAACGAAGCCTCTTTAAATCGTTTGTATTCCAGGATTTTATCAATCAGTTCCTGGCGGGGATCTATTTCATTTCCTTTATCATCCAATTCTTTTCTTGGAAGCAGCATTTTTGCCTTAATGCGCATCAATGTTGAAACGAACAAAATAAATTCACTGCTCAGTTCTATATTGAGCTTCTCTGTTTGATGGATATATTCTAGAAAATCAGAGGTAATCTTGCTGATCGGGATGTTGTAGATATCCAGTTCATCTCTTTCAATAAAAAACAAGAGCAGGTCGAACGGCCCTTCAAACTGTGGTAGCTTGATCTGATAGTTTATATGTTGCACTTTCCAGTCCTTTTTTTAAGATGATCGCAAGAGGGCAAAGGTAAGGAAGTCTTAAAACGCAGCAGAAAAACCTACACCAAGCAGCGATTTTAACTGAGTCCCCAATACACCCTGGTTGTTAACAGCTTGGATATCATGATCATAAATCAGATCAAAATTATAAGTGACACTGATGTATTTGTTCACCCTCATATTGATGACATTGGTCCAGAAAACATCAATGTTTTGAGGATTATTCCGGTAATTGCTAAAAAGATCCATCCTGCTGGTCAACTTGATATTTTTTGCCACTTCCTTTTTCAGATTAATTGTTGCAAAAGCACCCAGTTCACTGACGGCTATTTTACCAGAATCAATTCGAAAAAGCGGTCGCAAAAATGCGTTGGCATTATTAACAATCACCCATCTGGAAGTGATGGGAGAAACAAAAACATCAAAATCGGCATTTGGCTTATAAGCGACCCCAGGTGAAACAAGTAGATATGCCGGGGCAAAAAAGGAGGAGTTCTTGGTTTTGGAGGGAACAGTTCCATAATCAAATCCATCTGTAAACTGAGTTCTTATGTTGGCGAGAGCGGTGAGATAGATATGCCCCTTACCCAGTTGATACCCATATCTGGATAATGCATCAATCCGGTCATCATTTTTACGAGTGCCGATACTCGTAGCACTTACAATACCATATTGCGTGTTCAAGGTATTATCCCATGTAGATTTGTCTTTCTTGTAATATATAAAAGCATTTACGATTGCATTCACAGAAAAAGAAGACTTCTCTGCACCTGCGGCCCAATTTCGGCTTGCCCCCTGACTCAAATTCAAATTAAACACCCCGCCTTTGGTCCACCCTTCGGGCTGTTCTTTTTCTTTTTTAACTGTACGCTCAGATTCTTTTTTAAGCTGCAGTACTTGTTTATCCTGAGCAATTGTATTAGACGAAATAAAGATGTTAATTAACAGACAGGAATATAAAATTGAACTTTTCATTGATGTGGTTTTTTTATTCAAACCAGGTAATCGAATTCACGATCCCTATATTTAATGCATTGAAGAAACAAATATTATTTCTTCAGCGAATCCCTTATTTCTCTGAGTAAAATAATTTCTTCCGATTCAGGAGGAGGCGGAGTTTCCTGTTGTTTTTTTCTTGCAGCAGCATTAAACACTTTGATGATGATGAACAATGCGAATGAAATCAGAATGAAAGAAAGAACAGATGATGCAAATTTTCCGATTAACATACTGTGAACAGCCCAATCTTCCAGTTTCTTCACGCCTGCCAACTCCAGCAAAGGATGTAGTAATGCCGGGGTGATAATATCCTCTACGAGAGAACTTACAATTTTTCCGAAAGCAGCTCCTATGATGACACCTACCGCGAGATCAATGACATTGCCACGCATAGTAAACTCTTTGAACTCTTTTAAGATTTTCATACAATGTAGTTTTGGTGATAATAATGGCCTAAATATACATTGTATCAATTCAATTTTCAAGACAAGGCTATATGGGCCCTGTTCTGATATCTTTTCATCACAATGTATAAACGGCACGTACATTTGTAGACAGCAATTACTAAATCGTTCATTCATGAAATGGCTCCTGTATATTATACTTTGTTTGATTTGGGGGAGTTCCTTCATCTTGATGAAAGAAGGCCTGGTTAAACTCAGTGCATACGAAGTAGCTGCTATAAGAATGCTATCTGC
>JBIIPV010000056.1:0-5987 GCA_044342435.1 Lacibacter sp.
GCAAACAACTGTTAGACACGCAATCATCTGCCAAATGAGTCATTTATAGATTTAATACCCATGCCTTCTCTAACCCTAATTTGAATCTTTTGTCCGACTTGAAATTCATTCGTCAGATGAATCATTTGAAAAATCTCATCTTCACATTTTACCATGATCATATAATAATTTCCGAAAAAAACAATCTCCATCACTGTCGCCTCAGCAAATGATGAATCATGGGTTATCTGAATCTGACCGGGCCTGATACAATAGAGAGAATGAGCCTTATCTGCCAAAGAAGGATCTAAGTTTTTAGCTAAACCACCACCTATGATTGAGTAATAACCCATCAGCCCTGCACAATATGCATCCGGTGGTTGATAAAATAAGTTGTGCGGCTTATCTTCTGCAACGATTCTGCCCTCTTTCATGATCAATAAACGATCTGCCCATGAGAGAAGATCAGAAACATCATGAGAAACAAGAATAAAAGATGTTGCAAACTCCTCTTTAATATCTTTCAGTACCTGTCTGATTATTTCTTTATGTGAAAAATCGAGATGAGCAAATGGTTCATCAAGCAATAAAAGTAAAGGAGATGTAGTAAGCAACCTTGCAAGAGCTATTCGCTGACGTTCTCCTCCCGACAATGCATTCGTTCGACGTGCAAGTAAATGTGTAATTCGACAAACTTCATAAATCAAGTCTGCTTTTTCTTTCGACACCACAACGGCCATCTCGAGAAAATCTTTGACAAAATAATTATTTCGCAATTCAGAATACTGAGAGAGATAAGCTATGTAAGGATGACCTGCAATTAACTGTTCATTCGGCCCTTTCACTTTTTTTCCCTTAAATAAAACTTCTCCATGATCCGGCTGCAGAAATCCCGATAACATTTTCAGCAATGTAGTTTTACCCGAACCTGTTTCTCCGGTAATAGCCAGTTTCTCACCCTCGTTCAGAATAAAAGATATTCCATTGACAGCATGATTCTCCCCCATCCTGCCGGAAAGTTGGTTGACAGATAAAAGGGGATGCTGATTCATTGATAATTATAGAGATGATTAAGGTGCAAGGCGCTCAATTTTCCAGCTATGATCCTCCTGAAGAGAATAAAGAATACGATCGTGCATACGACTTGGCCTGCCTTGCCAGAATTCAATTTTCGACGGTTTTACACGATACCCACCCCAGTGAGAAGGGCGCACAATCTCTTCCTGCTGAAATCTGTTTTCATATTGTGCATAGTTCTTTTCCAACCATCCCTTGCTTTCAACTACCTGACTTTGCGGCGAAGCCCATGCACCTATTCTACTGCCTGCCGGCCGAGAGAGAAAATAGTCGCGGCTCTCTTCATCACTCACTTTCTCCGCAACACCAGTTATGCGCACCTGACGCTCCAGCTCTTTCCAAAAAAACAACAAACAGCAATTTGTATTTTCCTGCAGATGACGGCCTTTCAAACTATCATAATTCGTAAAAAACACAAACCCGTCTCCGTTATACCCTTTCATCAATACCGTGCGGGCATCTACCCTTCCGGCTTTGTCTGCGGTAGCAAGCGTCATCGCATTGGGCTCATCCACAGAAGCAGACAACACCTCTTTCCACCAGCATTCAAACTGACTGAACGGATCCGGCAACACATCCTTTTCATCCAACGAATGAAGAGAATACTCGATCCTGATTTTTGAAACATCATCCGTGCTCATAACATACATTGAAAAACAAAATTCATGATTTTAGAGAACATTATGCCTGAAAAGATGAATTTACATTTCTTCCTGATGATACTTTACAGTATTCATTAAATTGCCGCATGCATCCGCATATTCAAAAATTGATCCGTTGCCTTGAATGGGAAGAAAAGGAACAAATACGCCGCTTTCATGCAGAGGGGCAAACCTCTTTAAAGAAATTAAAGGCAGAAGGTGTTGCATTGCACCCGATACGTATTACAGGGAAAGGTTTTGGTTGGGCCGATTATCCCGAATTCTCCTTCCGTCTACCTTATCCTCCGGAATCGCATTTATTCAAAGACAATGCCCCCATTGAATTAATCAGCAGCAATGAGGAACCTGTGAAAGGCGTACTCATATCACTAAGCGGGAATATGGGAGAAGTAAGGCTGTTCAGCTCCGATTTGCCCGACTGGCTCGAAGACGGAGATGCTGCGATTAAATTAAGTCCGGATACGCGTACAACAACCTTACTCACAAACAAACTGAAATACCTGGAAAACAATCAGGCTGTCTTTCGTCTTTTTAACCGCATACATCCAACTGAATCAACAAATGTCTTTCTTCAAACACCGGAATCAATCAAAGCGATTCATCCGCTATCATTCATTCATCAATCACTGAATGAAAGTCAGAAGGCCGCAGTGAATGCCATTCTGAATAATGATTCACTACTCGTTGTGCACGGACCTCCCGGCACAGGTAAAACAACAACACTCACAGAAGCGATTCTGCAGTTGATTAAAGAAGATAAAAAGGTGGTTGTTTCTGCTCCATCCAATGCAGCAACCGACCATCTTGCATTACAACTTGCCGCAAATAAAGTAAAACTGCTCAGGGTTGGAAATAACGGGAAAGCACATACGAAGATTGAGCCTTTTACGCCTGAAGGATTGATGCAGCAAAGCAGAGAGTTTAAAGAGATCAGGGAATTAAAAAAGCGTGCGGAAGAATTTCGACGCATGGCATTAAAATACAAAAGACAATTCGGGAAAGAAGAACGTGAACAGCGGCAACTTTTATTTGCAGAGGTAAAAGCCATCAGAAGCCAGATCAAGCAAATGCAACATTATATGTATGAAAAGATGTATGCAGATGCCCAAGTGATTGCAGGCACACCGGTTGCTTTGCTTGATGCAGGACTAGAAAAAATGAAATTCGACACTTTATTCCTGGATGAAGCAGGTCAATGCCTGGAACCAATGGCCTGGAGTATTATTCACCTTGCTGAAAGAATTGTCTTAGCCGGCGATCATCTTCAACTTCCTCCAACTGTTTTAAGTGAAGAAGCAATACGAGCAGGTTTTAACGCCTCCATATTGGAAAAAGCTGTTGGCGCAAACACCCATATTTCATTTCTGGCAGAGCAATACCGTATGAGAGCATGTATTGCCGGTTTCAGCAATGGTTATTTTTATGATGGTCGCATCAAAACGACTCCATCCTTACTTGAACAACAAGGCAGAATCATGTTCATCGATACTGCTGGATCAGGTTTTGAAGAAGAGCCCGGACAAGACGGGATGAGTTTACAAAACAGCGGCGAATTAAAACTGATGCAAAAAATAGCAGAGGATGAACAAATCAATCCACATCAAACTGCATTTATTTCTCCCTATTCTGCTCAGATATTGCTTGCGAAAAACAGCCTGTCAAACGAGTTTGAAATTTCAACCATTGACAGCTTTCAGGGTAGAGAGAAAGACATCATTCTCATTTCTCTGGTGAGAAGCAATGCAGACAGCGAAATAGGTTTTCTGAAAGATTACAGGAGGATGAATGTAGCCATCACAAGAGCAAAAGAAAAACTGATCATCATCGGCGACAGCAGCACAATATGCAACGACCGTTTTTACAGCGAATTGCTTAGTTACATCGAGAAAAACGGTGAATACAAAACATGCTGGGAATACCCCGACTTATTCAATTAAAAAAAGAAATGCAGCCTAAGCTGCATTATCAAAATCTCTGCTTAGAGATATTATACTCCAAGACTTTCTTCTTCCTCCATCCGGAACCGATCCACATTTGACTTAATCCTGTCTTTGACCTTGTCTTTTAAATCATTGCCCTTTTCTGCAATTTTCCGGCGGAGATCTTTCCCTTTTTCGGGAGCAAATAAGAGTCCGGCTACAACACCAGCAGCAGCCACAGCCAACAGGCCTACGAGATAGGATTTTTTCATTTGAATGATATTTTATTTGTTACTTGTTAAAAGTAACTTTCAGGATGTATAAAAAGGAATGACATTTATCACCAACCATACTAATATACAACACGCACCTTGATGGTCTCTTTCACTTCTTTTAGTAATTGCACCGCTTTCTTCGAAAGTCCCTGATCAACATCTAGCACCACATAACCAATCTGATCATTAGTTTTTAAATACTGACCTACGATATTAATCTTGCTTTGACTCAACCTGGTATTGATTGCACTCAATACACCCGGCACATTACGATGAATATGCAAAATTCGATGTGTTCCGGTCTGTAATGGCAACGACAACTCAGGAACGGTATGGCTACCGGTGGTTTCGCCATTTTCCAGATATTTTACTAATTTATTACTCACATCCTCTCCAATATTGAGTTGAGCTTCCTCCGTACTGCCCCCTATATGTGGCGTGAGAATCACATTGGGAAGATCCTGAAGTGGTGTTTGAAAACGATCGCCGTTTTTTTCCGGTTCCCAGGGAAATACATCGATGGCTGCTCCACTGATCCGGCTTTCAAGCAATGCTTCACGCAATGCATCCAGATCAACCACTTCTCCTCTTGCATAATTCAGAAGGATCGATCCTTTTTTAAATTGCTTCAGCACTTTACCATTAATCATCAGTTTGGTTTGCGGAGTTTCCGGAACATGAAGAGTAACTATATCTGCTGATTGAACTAAATCTTTTAAAGTACGAACCTGCATTGCATTTCCAAGAGGGAGTTTAGTAAGCACATCATAATAAATTACCTTCATCCCCATCGACTCAGCAAGTACACTAACCTGACTGCCAATATTTCCATAACCAATGATTCCTAATGTTTTCCCCCTAAGCTCATAACTTCCTTTCGCATCCTTCATCCAAATACCATCGTGTGCTGCCTTGTTCTTATCGATGATCTTCCTGATCAGGAGAATACTTAAACCAATCACCAGTTCCGCCACACTCCTGGTATTGCTGTAAGGCGCATTGAACACAACCACTCCCTTTTCAGTAGCCGCTTTCAGATTCACCTGATTAACACCAATACAAAAACAACCTATAGCCTGTAATTTTTCTGCAGCATCCAGCACACGCTTTGTGATCTGTGTCTTCGATCGAATACCAAGCAGATGCACATTCTTCACTTCTTTGATTAACTCGTCTTCACTGATGGCACCGGTCAGTTTTTTTACGTTTGCATAACCGCTGTCTTTGATCTGATTGACAGCTTTCTCACTGATGTTTTCCAGCAAAAGAATATTGATTTTTTCTTTGGGATAACTCGTCTTTGTTTTGATGCTCATAATTGCGGAGTGTTTGCTTAATTTCGTTGCAAATATACTTTTACACTGAACAGTATCGAAACACCCATGAGAAGATTTTTCGGAATCCTTTTCCTGCTCCTTTTAACACTTGTTAGCATTCGTTGCTTTGATGGCAACCCTGTTAAAAGCCCTTCAACGCACGACAGCACACAAGTCGCTCTGGAAAAATTCAGAAAAGACTCCCTCTTATGCGCTTTTTTTTTTGACACCTTGCTTCCCCTTGATTCATTCAACGGAGCGATATTAATTGCCAGAAAAGGAGAAATCCTTTTTGAAAAATACCAGGGCAAAGTGCTTTTGGAAAAAGGAGATACCATCACATCCTCCACTCCGTTTCATATTGCATCCAGTTCAAAACCCTTTACAGCAATATCCATATTACAGCTTAACAAAGAAGGGAAAGTTAAATTGACTGATACATTACAAAAATATTTTCCCAATTTCCCTTACAAAGGCATCACTATAGAATTATTACTAACTCACAGAAGTCAACTTCCGGATTATATCCATTTCATGAAAACTTACTGGACGAACAAAAGTAAAAAAGTGAGTAATAAAGATGTGTTGGATGTAATGATCAGCCGGCGACCTAAACTGAGAGGTGTGCCCGGGAAAACTTTTTTATACAGCAATACCAATTATATGTTGCTGGCATTAATTGTAGAGCAAGTCAGCGGCATGACATTTCCCGATTATCTGAAGAAAAACATTTTCGCGCCACTGCAGATGAATGAAACT
>JBIIPV010000057.1:0-5905 GCA_044342435.1 Lacibacter sp.
GTTTTCCGGTACAGGCAATTCAATTTTGTTTACATGAGGCCGGTATTTCACTTGAAGATGTTGATCACATAGCCATTGGCAGAGATCCTAAAGCAAAATTTCTTAAAAAGATTTTATTTCTTCTCCGTTATCCCGGTGGTAGTTTGAAAGTCATCAAAGACCGCTTGAATAATTCTAAAAAAGTTACTTCACTGGAAGCGGAATTTTTAAAAATAAAACATGTCGACATTGAAATACTGAAGAAAAAGATTCATCAGGTAGAACACCACCGAAGTCATCTTGCTTCTGCTTTTTTTCCTTCTCCCTTTGAAGAAGCAGCTCTTCTTTCCATTGATGGTTCAGGCGATTTTACAACTACGATGACGGGTATCGGAAAAGGGAATCAGATTGAAGTTTTAAATAGTATTGATTTCCCGCATTCCATTGGACTGTTTTATACATCAATGACTCAGTGGCTTGGTTTTCCTCATTACGGCGATGAGTATAAAGTGATGGGGCTTGCTCCTTACGGAGAAGCGAAGTACACGGATAAGATCAAAGAAATCATTCGTTGTACATCGGATGGTTTGTTTAATCTAAATTTGAATTATTTCCGGAAAGCAACAGAGGGAATCATCAGTTACGGAGAAGATCATATACCGGTTGTTTCTACTCTTTACACGTCTGCAACAGAAGAACTATTAGGGAAGTCAAGGACTAAAGACGAAGCTTTATCGCAATATCACAAAGACATGGCGGCTTCTGTGCAACGGGTGACTGAAGAAGTCATCTTTCACTTGCTTACTCATCTTCACCAGAAAACCGGTCTTGATAAGGTTTGTATTGCAGGTGGAGTGGCACAGAATTCCGTTGCCAACGGGAAAATAACACGCAATACACCTTTTAAACATGTCTATATTCCTTCAGCAGGACACGATGCCGGAATATCAATGGGAGCTGCTTATTATGTGTACAATCATTTGTTGAAACAAAAACGGGCAGATCCTGTTTTTTCAGCTTATACAGGTTCATCTTTCACGAATGAAGAAATTATTTCATTACTTGATACAAGAGGCATTGAATACCGTAAGCTAGATGATGAGCAATTATATGACCATGTAACCAATTGTTTAATCAATGCCGGGGTGGTAGGATGGTTTTCAGGAAGAAGCGAGTTTGGCCCGAGAGCATTGGGGGGTCGTTCTATTATTGCAGATCCCAGAAGAAGTGATGCAAAAGATCTACTCAATGCAAAGATCAAACGCAGGGAAAGTTTTCGCCCGTTTGCGCCTTCTATTTTAAAAGAGTATGTAAGTGAATATTTTGAAGTGAATGATGTTGTTCCATTCATGGAAAAAGTATTTCCTATAAGGGAGGAAAAGCGTTCTCTCATTCCTGCTGTAACGCATGTTGATGGAACGGGAAGATTGCAGTCGGTCGATAAACATGTTTCTCCGAAATATCATCGACTGATCGAAACATTTTACAAAAAAACCGGAGTCCCCATTTTATTGAATACATCATTCAATGAAAATGAACCAATCGTCAATCATCCCGAAGAAGCATTGAATTGCTTCCTCCGCACCAAAATGGATATGCTGGTGATGGAAAACATTGTTGTTGAACGCCCGACTAACTGATATCTCTTGAAAATCTCCCTCATCACTGTTGTCTATAACCGCGCCGCTACCATCGAGCGTACGATTCTTTCTGCTTTGGATCAATCGTACTCGGATGTTGAATATATTATTGTGGATGGTGCTTCAACAGATGGTACACTGGATGTGATTCGTAAATATGAAAACAGAATTTCATGTATCGTCTCTGAAAAAGACAATGGTGTTTATGATGCAATTAATAAAGGAATAAAGGCTGCTACAGGATCTCTAATCGGTATTCTTCATGCAGACGACCGATTTGCCCACAAAGATGTGCTTGCTCAAATTGCAGAAACATTTCATAACAATCCGGATACAGATTGTTTGTTCGGAGATGTTGGATTTGTTCGATCAAACGAACCCGATAAGATTGTTCGTTATTTTTCTTCTTCTATTTTTAAACTGAACCGTTTTAAACTGGGCATCATGCCTGCACATCCCACTTTTTACTGCTATAAAAAATATTTCGATCAATACGGAGACTATCGTACAGATTTAGAGATTACATCCGACTTCGATCTGTTGCTCCGATTCTTATACAAACATCAGCTTCGTTATAAATATCTGTCGCAGATAATGGTGCTTATGAATCTGGGCGGAAAAAGTACCAGCGGCATTGCCAGCACAATTAAAATAAACAAAGAAAATAGAAAGGTGCTTAGAGAGCATGGCATTAAATCTTCGTTTTTACATCTCTATTCTCGATACTTCATCAAAATCAGAGAGTTCTTTTAAAACTAAAAACTTAAAACTTAAAAGTTGAAGCTTAAAAGTTGAAATTCATTTATTCAGTTTTAGCTTTCAATATTTTACTTTTAAAGTAAAAATATACTCATTTGCCTATAAAAATTCCTACACGTTCATTACATTCGCAACTAATTAAAAATCAAGGATTATGAAGAAAGCCCTGCTGACAGGTGTTACCGGACAAGATGGTGCTTATTTATCTGATCTTCTACTAAAAAAAGGATACGAAGTACACGGCATTAAACGCCGTAGTTCTCTTTTTAATACAGACCGGATTGATCATATCTACGAAGATCCGCATGTGAACAACCGGCATTTTGTGTTGCATTACGGTGACCTGACCGATAGTACGAATCTAATTCGTATCATTCAGGAAGTGCAGCCTGATGAAATTTATAATCTCGGCGCCATGAGTCATGTGAAAGTAAGTTTCGATACGCCGGAATATACAGCCAATGCGGATGGTATCGGGACTCTTAGAATTTTAGAAGCAGTTCGTTTACTCGGACTTTCACAAAAAACCAAAATCTACCAGGCATCTACTTCTGAATTATACGGACTTGTACAGGAAGTTCCTCAATCAGAAAAAACGCCTTTCTACCCGCGTTCTCCTTACGGCGTTGCGAAGATGTATGCCTACTGGATTACAGTCAACTACCGTGAGGCGTATAATATGTTTGCCTGCAATGGTATCCTGTTCAACCACGAATCGCCATTGAGAGGTGAAACATTTGTAACGAGAAAGATTACACGCGCAGTTGCTAAAATTTCAATGGGCTTACAAGACAAAATATATCTTGGAAATCTAAATGCTCAGCGCGACTGGGGACATGCAAAGGATTATGTGGAAGCGATGTGGTTAATGCTCCAGCAAGACCAGCCTGAAGATTTCGTCATCGCTACGGGTGTGACAACTGAAGTAAGAGAATTTGTGCGCATGGCTTTCCGTGAAGCAGGCATCGAAGTGGAATTCAAAGGGAGTGCTGAGCAGGAAGTTGGTGTTGTAGTTAGCTGTGATCCTTCAGTTCATCAGATTCCTGCCGGTACCGTTGTTGTTGCCGTTGACCCACGCTATTATCGTCCAACCGAAGTGGAACTCCTGATCGGTGATCCAACAAAAGCAAAAACAAAACTCGGCTGGGAGCCCAAATATGATCTGCCCACATTGGTAAAAGAAATGGTGAAATCGGATATTGAATTATTCACCAAAGAAAAACTATTGAAGGATAGCGGATTTCAGGTGAAGAATCAGTATGAGTAGTCGTAGTTCGTTATTCGTTGTTCGATTTTCGAAAAACGAAAAACGAAGGACGAAAAACAAAACCTAATGCTAACACTTAAAACTATAATTTATGAAAAACAACTTAGATGTATGGAAACTAGCACATGAATTGGCTTTAATGGTATATCGACTGACAGATCATTTCCCTAAATCTGAACAGTTTGGACTAGTGAGCCAACTTAGACGAGGAGCAGGTAGTATACCTGCAAATATTGTAGAAGGACAGTCTAGACAACACAGAAAAGAGTTCCTTCAATTTTTATATATTTCAAAAGGATCTGCAGAAGAAATACATTATCACCTTTTTCTTTCTAAAGAATTAGGGTTTATACCCACAGCTGATTATTCTGAAGCGGAACAGAAGTGTATAAGAATAAAGATGATGCTAAATAAGCTCATTAACTCATTAGCAGTTAACGATAAACGAACAACGATAAACGAATAACGATGAACAAGTCCGATAAAATATATATCGCCGGCCACCGCGGGATGGTAGGCTCTGCTATTCTTCGAAAACTGCAGCAGGAAGGGTATGAAAACATCATTCTACGTACATCATCCGAATTAGATCTCCGTAACCAGGAGGCTGTGCAAAGATTTTTCAAAGAGCAGAAACCTGAATATGTAATCTTAGCAGCAGCTAAAGTGGGAGGCATTATTGCAAACAACACCTATCGTGCTGATTTTCTGTACGACAACCTGATGATTCAGAACAACATCATTCATGCTTCATATAAAAATAATGTTAGCAAACTGTTGTTCCTTGGTTCATCCTGTATCTATCCAAAATTTGCAGAGCAGCCGATGAAAGAAGAGTCGCTCTTAACCGGCTCACTCGAACCTACCAATGAACCTTATGCTATTGCGAAAATTGCAGGCATTAAATTATGCGATGCTTATCGCTCACAATATGGTTGCAATTTTATTTCAGCAATGCCAACCAATCTGTATGGTCCGAATGATAATTATGATTTGCAAAACTCTCACGTATTGCCCGCCTTATTACGTAAAATGATTGTGGCAAAAAGAAATAGTGAAGCCACAGTTGAAATATGGGGAAGCGGCAAGCCGAAAAGAGAGTTCATGCATGTAGATGACCTGGCCGATGCTTGTTATTTTCTGATGGTGAATTATAACGAAGCAGGTTGGATCAATGTGGGTGTTGGCGATGATGTATCTATTCTTGAACTTGCAAGTATTATTAAAGAGGTTGTAGGATTTGAAGGAGAACTTGTTTTTGATGCAAGCAAACCGGATGGTACTCCGCGCAAGTTGATGGACAGCTCTCGCATCAATACACTTGGATGGAAATCATCCATTCAGCTTAAAGAAGGCATACAAAAAGTTTATCAGGAAATACAATCTTTGCCGTTCTGATATGTTTGGCTGGTTTAAAAAAGATAATCCTAAAAAAGCATTAACTGATCTTGGACTGATCGGTGCCGATATGCATTCGCATTTGCTACCCGGTATCGATGATGGTGCTCCGGATGTTGAAACATCTGTTCAGCTACTCAAAGGGATGATGTCGATGGGTTACAAAAAATTCATCACCACTCCACATATCTACCCCGATCTATATCCCAATACGCCTGAAACAATAGAAGCTGCTTATCAATTGTTGAAACAGAAAATTGATGAAGAACAATTGGATGTTGATCTTAGATATGCTGCTGAATATTTCATAGATGATTTCTTTCGGGAACGAATACAAAAAGGACAAAAACTCCTTCCTATACACGATAACTGGGTGTTATTGGAAATTTCATTTATCAGTCCGCCTCCGGAATTAAACCACGTTTTGTTCGATCTCGTAACGGGCGGCTATCAGCCCATTCTTGCGCATCCGGAGCGATATTCTTTCTATCATCGTGATAAAGAGATTTATCACCGCTTTCGTGATCAGGGATGTTTTTTGCAGATTAACCTTCTCTCATTGATTGGTTATTATGGCCGTCCGGTTCAGGACACAGCTTTCTATCTTATCGAGGAAGGATTGGTTGACCTGATTGGCTCAGATCTACATCACACACGTCATCTGGAAGCAATGAACAACTTGTTTAAGTCTCAAGAGTTGAAGGCACTTCTCGAATCCGATCGTCTTCTGAACCACATGCTCTGATTTTTGAAACCACGTCTGCTCATCTTACTGAACCGTCTTTCTATTGGCGGACCGGCTTCTAACACATTGCCATTGGCCTCAGCTTTGCAAGAGCAATTTGAGATTTTACTTGTTGCC
>JBIIPV010000058.1:0-5867 GCA_044342435.1 Lacibacter sp.
GAAAGAGCTGTAGGAAATAACAATTATGTTCAAATAGCAGAGTTGGTTCCGACTGCTTCACAGGAGTTTTTTCATTACCAGGATATGAAGGGTAGAGATCTTTCAAAAGCTTATTACAGGCTTAAATTCACAGAGACTGACGGAACTGTTTCGTATAGCCATACTATTTTAATTGCCGGAAAGGAAAGTGTCAATCCTGTCTTGTTACAAAATCCTGTAGTTTCGAATCTGCCGCTTCTGATACCGAATTCTGCAGAATATACAATCGCCGTGATTGATCTGTCTGGCAAAAAATATCATCAGCAAATAGTAAAAACACAAGCTGGTCAGGTTTTACAAATACCAATTTATTCATTACCTGTAGGGTACTACATGCTTCGTTTGGAATCCTCTTCACTGAATACCACCATTCCTTTTATAAAACAATAATTCTTTTTTCAAATATCTCCTGATTAACCAATACAGGCCCTCTTCCACTTGAAGAGGGTTTTTTCTGTTAGCAGTTATCGGTAGACAGTTTATGATTTCTAACTGCTAACTGACAACAGATAACTGTTGCTCATCTCTCTCTCTTATCATTTCTCACATCTCCCTTAACTAAGTGTTTCCCTTATTTTCTTACTCAATAAAACAATTATTCATTTAAATAATGCAATTGAAATTATATAAATGGAGCATGGATGAAGTAATTTTAATTATCCGAAACCCTGTAAAATCCATGCCCCATGAAAAGAGTTTTACCCTGGTGCATTGCTGTCTTATTTTCTATTCAAGCAGTTGCACAAACGCCAGTTTCAGTTTATTCGTTTAATAACATCACAAAGGTGCCTGATTACTCAAATACAGGTAGAGGATGGAATTCGAGTGGAACCTTTCTGCAGTCAACCAATTACACAATGCATTTCGGCAGGTCTTCTTCCTCTTCCAACGGAATGGAAAGGGAGATACTCGGTTTCAATGTTGGTACGAGATCTTTTAGCAGAGTGAATGGTGCACTCACAGATCCTTTCACTAACATCATCATCAATCGTCACCCGGGAATGGTAGGGGATACCATCAATACATTTTACGAATACACCAATTCTTCCGGGAATAATTTATACATGACTTCAGAATATGTGCCTGAGTTGGAAAACATCATCAATAGCAATATTGTGAACCGGGGTTCAGACAATCTTTTTTCCAATTCGCCAACCACTCGTGCCAATATAGAAAGAGTTGATCTTGTTTATGGCAATGGTATTTATGTGATTGAGGCGACCATGCAGGGGTTTTTGATTAATGAAAGAGGAGGTAATGACAATTTTAAACTCGCTGCAATAACAGGTATTAATTCCTCGCAGACAGTTACCTCACTTGGTAATTTAGTGGCAGTAAGTGCTTCCAGTTGGGGGCAGGTAGGGCCGCAGATAGATACAAGGGTAATGAGCAGACGTATGGGCATTGATCCGAATCTGCGACCCAAACAAGATGTAACAACTCAACCTATTTCGGGTATCTATATTTCATTTGCTGATCTGGGTATTCCTAATGGTGCCACGATTTACGGATTTGCTTTATTCCCGAATGACGTTACATCTTCTATGAATCTGATTAGTCTAACGAATGTTCCTACAAATACCAACCAGGGAACAGACGGCGGTCTGGACTTGATGGCCGGCATGGGATATTTTGCAGAGAATAACACACTTCCTCAGATTAATTGGGGGGTGCAGTTGAAGAGAAATAATAATCAGATATTGTTATCCTGGGGTAATCCATTTATGAGTAATGTGGAGGAGTTTGATGTGCAGAGAAGCGCCGATGGTGTCAGCTTTCAAACAATCGGTAAAAAAGGAGTAGAAACCGATCAAAATATTTTAAATTATACAGATGTTTCTCCTGCTGTATCACGAAAATTGTTTTATCGTGTTAAGGCAAAAAAGACTGATGGTTCATTTCTGTATAGTACTGTCTTATTCACAGAAGGGATATCAGTTGATGTTAAAACTTATCCCAATCCGTTTACTCAATATCTGATGATTGAACTGCTTTCTGAATCTCATCAAAACATGAAACTCAGGTGGACCAACATCGCAGGCCGACTCGTCAGGGAGGAAACTTACAAGTTATCAAAAGGAGTAAATGCAATCAAAGCAGATCCTACTTCTTTGTCTGGCGGCAGCTATTATATTCAAATTCAGATGGATGACGGCACGCAGAAGACATTGCAGGTGTTTAAGAATTAATCGGTTGTCAGTTATCAGTTATCAGTTATCAGTTGTCTGTTGTCGGTTATCAGTTATCAGTGTCTGTTATCAGTTGTCGGTTATCAGTGTCGGTTATCAGTTGTCAGTTATCAGTTGTCAGTTATCAGTTGTCAGTTACCAAAATCTGCCAACAGCCAACCGTTAACCGCCAACTGTTAACCGCTAACCGCCCAAGCATCCCTTTCGTCCGGACTGAATTTCCAGGGGGCGAAGTTGTTCTCTACATTGCTGAACATGGCATTCCATTCACCCGGCGCATTGCTGTCTTCCATGATGAGTGAACGGCGTAATTCAAGAATGATATTTAAAGGGTTGATACTGACAGGACAAGCTTCCACGCAGGCATTGCAGGTGGTGCAGGCGCGTAATTCTTCAATAGTAATGTAATCGTTTAGCAATGTTTTGCCGTCGTCTGTAAATGTTTTGTTTTTATTGATATTTCTTCCCACCTCTTCAAGCCGGTCGCGTGTACTCATCATGATTTTTCTGGGACTCAGAAGTTTTCCGGTGGAGTTGGCCGGACAAGCAGCAGAACATCTTCCGCATTCGGTACAGCTGTATGCATCCAGTAAGCTTTTCCAGCTGAGATCCATCACGTCTTTTGCGCCGAATTTTGCAGGTGGTGTTGCTTCTGCCGGTGCTTTTTCCGGCTCCATCATATACAACACCTCATTTTGAACCGATGGCATATTTTGTATTTCTCCCGGAGATGTCAGCCGCACATACCATGCATTGGGGAATGCAAGGATGATGTGCAGGTGTTTGCTCCAGGGAAGGTAATTCAGAAAAATAAAGATGCCAATGATGTGCAACCACCAGGCCGATCTTTCCAGAATGATGAGCGTATCAGTTGAAATTGAGTTTAAAGAAGGAGCGATCAAACCGGAAATGATGAATTCATCTGTAGGCTCATAATGTACAGCTCCCTGAGTTTGAAGTGCAAGGTCTGCTGCGTTCATGAACAAAAACAGACCCATTAAAATGATTTCTGTAATGAGGATGTAGTTGGCATCGCTTCTTGGCCAGCCATTCAGATCATTACTGATGAAACGTCGGATTTTTAAAATGTTTCTGCGGGTAAGAAAAATAACACAAGCGATCAGTACCAGTGCTGCCAGTATTTCGAATGTATTGATCAGAAAAGAATAGAATGAACCTAAATAGGGTAGAAAGAGGCGGTGAGTACCCAGTAATCCATCAAGTACAATTTCAAGTACTTCAATGTTGATGACAACAAACCCCACATATAAAAACAGGTGAAGGACTGCCACGGTTGGGTTGGTAAACATTTTCTTTTGTCCAAGTGCCAATAGCAGCATGTTTTTCCATCTTTTGCCGGGCTGGTCGGTCAGGTCTTCTTTTTTTCCGAGAAAAATATTTCTTCTGATTTCACGGACTTTTTTTGCAAACACCCAAGTTGCGGTTGCAAAAAGTACACCAAATGCAAGCTGAAATAAAATCGTCATGTTTTCTGAATTGGATTGCTAAGATAAGGGATGAACTTTGTGCCACATCTCTTCCTACCTTTAATTTTGTGAACAATGTAAAAATGATGGACAAAAAATATATTTTAAACAAGGAGGAAGTAAGCCGGAAAATCAGAAGGCTGGCGTATGAAATTGCTGAGCGTAATTTTGGGGAGACTGAACTTTACCTGGCGGGGATCAGAGAGCAGGGTTTTTATCTTGCAAAGCTGCTGGTGGAGGAGTTGAGGGGTATATCTTCTTTGCAAACACAATTATTTTCAATAACCCTTGATAAAAGGAGTCCAGATGAAATCATCTTAGACCCTATACTTGATTTTAACGGGAAAAATTTATTGCTCGTAGATGATGTGGCCAGCAGCGGGAAAACAATGTTGTATGCATTGAAGCCGCTATTAAATTTTCATCCCAAAAAAATTGAGACGCTTGTTTTAGTTGAGCGCACTCATAAACAATTTCCTGTGAAGGTAGATTATGTCGGACTTTCAGTTGCTACCACATTGGAAGAGCATATTTTCGTAGAGGTTGTTGATGGTGAAATTGTAGGTGCTTATATGAATTAGGTTGAAAGACCGGGAGTCCGAAAGACCGAGAGACCGGAATATGTTGTATGTGCTGGTTCGTTAACACAATAACTAAATCGTTAACAGCTAACTGCCAACTGATAATTGTCAACCGCTAACGGACAACTGACAACCTCTCTAATTCAACTTCAACTCAAACATCTTCGGCCAATATTTTCCGGTAATCAACATTTTTTTTGATGTGCTATCCCAAGCAATACCGTTTAGTACTTCTGCCGGAGGGGTATTGAGTTCAGGGTAGGTAGTTCGTAAATTAGAAAGATTCATCACACCGGTTACATTGCCTGTTGCTGTATCGATTTTGAGAATCTGATCCGTAGTCCATACATTGGCGTATATAGATCCATTGATAAATTCAAGTTCATTCAAGTTGTTTTTCATTCCTGTATGATCCTGTACGGAAAGCACCTTCGTTTGCTTGAAAGTAATAGGATCCCAATATTGTATTTGATTGCTTCCATTGCTAACAATCAATGATTTTCCATCGTTGGTGATGCCCCATCCTTCTCCGCTGTAACTGAATTCAGTGATTTTTTTGAAAGTTTTCGTATCATACACAAAGCCTTTCTGGTTTTGCCAGGTGAGCTGATAAATTTTATCATTCAGGATGGTGATGCCTTCTCCAAAGAAGTCTGCAGGCAGAAAGATCTTTTTATCTGCAATCCCTGATTTTAAATTGACAGGACCTATCCAGGAAGCATTTGCTACAGATGCCGGGTTGCCGGTGCTTTCATAAAGTATACCATTGTAAAATTCGAACCCCTGAGTAAAGGCAGAACTATCATGAGGCAACACGCTTAAAATTGTATAACTGATGGATGCAGGTCCAGGAATATTTCCGTTTTCCTCTTCTTCTGTTTCGTCTGGAGTGTCTTTGCATGAAAATAAAACCACGATGAGCACCCAAAAAAGATATTTATTCCTATTCATAGAATCAAAAGTAGAACATTTTGATTATGTGTTCATGCGCCGATAAAACAATTGGATAAGCTGCAAATGGATATAAACCTAGAGTTTGGATTGAGGCAATGATCTGAATCATGTGTTTTCAGGGTTTCTTTCAAGTCAAAAATTTGTATTCCCATGTGTTCGGACTTTATATTTGTAATTCGTGCTTCACGCGCCTGTATTCTATCCCCACTCTCCGAAAACTACATCAATACAACCAAGAGCAATCCGTTCATTCAAGTTACCCATTGGAGCTGTTTTTATTTCCAATTTCTGTCCTGTTTCGAAAGATGATCTCGAATTCCTGTTCACAAAACAGCATTTAGATTTAATTCCGTTTTGTTATTAAATCTTCAGGCCCTGTTCTTTTAAAATCCAATTGAATATTGTCCATATCCTGGTCAAACAAATAATTATTTATTTAAAAAAGAAAAGTATGCAAAACACTACACCCACGAAAAGCGACGGGGCAAAGATTGTGCCTCGATGTTGTTCGAGAGGGAGCATGCGTTCAGTTCTGATTCTCACGCTACTGATGCTGTTGGGGTTCACAGATCTGTTTGCGCAAACCATCACGATTGATGGGAATCCGGTCGACTGGA
>JBIIPV010000239.1:0-3075 GCA_044342435.1 Lacibacter sp.
CCGAGCAGTATCACACAGTTAAGCGGAGGAGAAAAAACGCTCACTGCAACGGCTATGCTTTTTGCTATTTATCTCATTAAACCTGCTCCGTTCTGTATTCTGGATGAGGTGGATGCGCCTCTTGATGATGCCAATGTGGGCAAGTTTACAAAGATGATACGTCAGTTTAGTGAAAACTCGCAGTTCATTATTGTAACACACAACAAAATGACGATGAGTTCAGTGGATGTGATTTATGGAGTTACGATGCAGGAAGCCGGGGTAAGTAAATTGGTTCCTGTTGATTTCAGAGGATTGAACTGATATATACCTGTACAATAAAAGAAAATCCGGATTGTGTTGTTTTTTAAACTTACAATCCGGATTTGCTTAAAAGCACTTTCAGTGCACGTAATTACATTTCTTCAATCTTTTCTAATAACGTTTCTGTGTCTGATTTGTCGAGGTCGTATTTCTCTGCTACTTCAATGGCCTTGTTGGCATAACTGGCAGCGTTCTTTTTATTGTCCAACTTATAAAGAAGTGCAGCATAAGTATCGTATTGGGGATAGAGCATATTTGTGGCAATATATTCTTTTGCTCCATCATATTCTTCTTCTGAAAGACCATATTCTTCAACCCATTTCGGCAATGTGCTCGATATGTCCATCACCCAATCGTAATCCTCTTTATGATTAGTGATGTATTTTTTCATCCATCCTTCCGCTTTGCTTAAAGAAGATTTTTCTTCAGCATGTAAATAAAAATTCCAGCAAACAGAATTTATATTCTTGTCGTTTATGTACTTGTCGCCATTAGCCACAGCATGTGAAATATATTCTTCCCATTCATCAATTTGACTGTAACAAGTCAGAGATAAATTAAAAAGCATTGATTCGTCAATGGTTGGATTTTTCATGCTTCTCAGCTTTTTGACATATTCCTTGATATCACTCACTGTTTTTCCATCCTCAATCATTTTGTCAGCTTCTTGGTAAATGACACTCAGGCTATAATCACGAACAGAGTCGCTGGTATGCTTCTCAATAAAAGCATCTATGTTTTTCAGGACATGCTTGTAGGCCTTCCCATTGATATCGGTTCCGTATTCGTATATGATGGGCCAGTTTGCTGGATTATTAAAATCCGTTTCCTTGGCTAAAGACAGAAACTGCCTTGCTGCAGTATCGGCAGTCAAACAATTGTCTTTTGCAAACAGGATGTAATTGCGGATATCCTGAATGTTGTTTTTATTTTGTTCGTATTTCTTTTTTATAGTACTGAATCGTTTTTCGGGATTCTGTGCTGTTTTTGCAAATTCAATCAGTTCTTCCACTTCCTTATATCCTGCTGCGCGATGCAATAAGTTTCCATCTGCATCCAGTACCAACAGGTTTGGGTAACATTGAATTTGATATTTTGATGCTAAATCTTCTCCTTCTCCTTCTTCCATGTCAAATTTGGCATTGATGAAATATTTATTGAAATATTCTCCTGCTTGGGGATCTGGGAAAGTGTTTTCTGTCATTGCAGTACAGGGGCCACACCAGGTAGTATAGCAATCCATGAAGATTAATTTCTTTTCTTTTTTTGCTTTTGCTTTGACTGCAGCAAATGTTCCTTTTTCGAATTTTATTCCTTTTGACTGTGAAAAAGCAGCAGATGACACCTGAAGAATCAGGGCCAGCAACAATACATGTTTCGTGATTGAGAAATTCATAAAGGGTTGTTTTTTGTGATTTGTTGATCGACGATTTAAAAGTAGCCGAAATAATGTTAAGATAACTTAAAATCTCTTACAATAGAATTTTCGATTTCAATATCCAAATAATCGATAGATTCATTTAATATACAACAGCAAACATAAAACTGATTCCAGCAAATAAAGACCCTAGAGGCAATGAATGTAATTTTTTATAGTCTTTTAATACCTGTATTTTTGTTCGTCTGCCATGATCAATACCTCCCAACCTTAATTATTCTTAGATCTACTGAGAAATGAGCAAAAAGGGTGTTTATGTATTGAGATTTTTACGATTGCCTGCCGGATTTTTCTGGCCAAGTATTGCTATATTATTCTTGTCTGTTCTCTTTTTTTATTTATATAATCATGATTCGCATGGGTTCAAAGAAAGAGAAGAAGAAGAAATTCCCGGAGCATTGCGTGCCATGGATTTATGGGGCGATATGCGCATGTATCCATTCAAAGAACTAAGGGCGGGTAATTATTCGAAAGCTTTGCAGATCAGCCAGCGTATGTCTTTTGCCTCTCGAATTGCGAGGGGGAGCGCAGTTACAAGTTCTACTACGGCTCCGTGGACAGACCTCGCACCTAAGAATTTCGCAGGTCGGGTTTTGTCAATGGGCTTTCATCCCACAGTTCCCAATACAATGTGGGTTGGCTCTGCTGCCGGTGGTCTTTGGAAAACCACCAATGGAGGTACAGGAGCAGCAAATGGAATTAATTGGCAATATATACAAACGGGTTTTCCGGTATTAGGAGTTAGCTCTATTGTTGTAGGCCCTGATGGCAATACACTTTATATCGGTACCGGTGAATTATATCAGGATCCGCAAACACCTACTTTGGGAAGTGGTGTTACCGGATCGGGGCATGATCGTTCATTTCGCGGGACCTATGGGATAGGTATATTAAAAAGTACAGATGGTGGAAATACCTGGACCCGTTCACTTGATTTCTCTTATTCGAATGCAATTGCGGTGATGGATATGGTGATGGATCCGAATAACCCTTCTGTGTTATTTGCAGCCACAACACAAGGTATTTACAAGACAGTTAATTCCGGAGGAAGCTGGTCGCTCATTAGTATCACAGGTAGTCCTCGCCTGGCAATGGATCTTGAATATAAGCCGGGTAGTTCAGATGTGCTTTATGCTTCCTTTGGTAATTTTTCTACTGTTGGATCCGGCATCTATAAAACTAGTAATGCTTCAGGCGCTACAACTGTATTTACAAAACTTACCAGTGGATTGCCAACAACGATCTCCGGAAAAATAATGATCGCTGTAACGCCGGCTGCCCCTAATAACGTTTATGCAAGTATTGGTCATGAGCCCAATGCCACAGCTGATCCC
>JBIIPV010000001.1:0-20025 GCA_044342435.1 Lacibacter sp.
ATTTAAAACGCTTTCTAATACAATCATGATTTGAGTATATGCTGTGTTTTTAAGAGGCCTTTCTGATGCGCAGTTTACTGTTACTGGTATTTATGGAAGTGGATTCAAGTTGCTGCTGATAATCGTGAATGTGTTCTATTTGATATTGATTGCTTGTGCTGCATTGGTATAAATCTCTTTTCAACTTGCGCTGGAAATTGCTCATGATTGAAAGCTGAATGCCCAGAATAGAGAGTACGACTGCCAAAACAAAATACAATGGAGGAACACTGGTAAAATGAAACTGATTCAAAAATATAAAAACAACCAGGCTCGTCATGCCCATTGATGCTGCTATATTGCCTGATAAGGCAAATTTTTTCAATTTACCCGGACTGGTTTTGTCGCGAATTAATTTTAACGTGTACTGTAGATGGGCATTTGAATATCGTTGCATGTGTTCCGCACATTTTCGATTTTCGTATTCAAGTACAGTTGTGTTGTATTCATGCCACTTAAAAAATTCCTCAATAAAGAGATGGTTTTTGTACGTAAATAAAATATCTTCTGCAATTCCCCTTCGAAGTCCTTTAAACTCACTCATATCAGTAAGAAGTTCTTTGTCTGATTCAGGACTTAGTTTATAAATTTTGTCACAAAGCCATCGCTTCAATCGGGAAGCGTTAGCTCTATTATTGGGTTTCATGCAAACGATCTCTGCTTGATTTTCCAGTTCTTCGAGTATGTGGGGTATGAGTGAAGCTGGATGTTGAAGATCTCCTTTCATAATGATGAAGTAATCTCCCTTAGCATAGTTCATAGCACTTAAAACTGCGCCTTTGACAGTTGCTTCGTTTCGTAAAGTAATACATCGGATTGAGGAATCCTGTTGCATTAATTCCTGGATATCTTCAAAAGTGGAATCTGTACTGGCATTGTTAACCCAGACTAATTCGTAATTGATGGATCCGATGTGTTTCAGGAGATCGTAATAAAACGGTCGTAGAAATTCGTTTTCATTACGTACTGGTACAATGATGGAGAGATGCTTGCGCATGGTTTCAAAGGGTTTGGATTCGGAAATAAACGATTGCAAGATAGAAAACCCACTTCGTGCAGGAAAGCGGAAAACTTGGCTTTTTTCTGGATGGTAATTTTACGGTCTTTTGAATATTTCCAGGTTTCTTTGAACGTATTTACCCAGAATATCAAATTCGAGATTTACCTGCTCGCCGGGCTTCAGTGTATGCATGGAAGTATGTGTATAGGTATAGGGGATGATGGTCACTGAAAATTCATTTTCGGTTACGTCAAATACTGTGAGGGACACGCCATTTAATGCAATAGATCCCTTTTCTACCAACAGAGCTGCAAATGAGGCGGGGTAGGAAAACCTATAAATCCAACTTCCTTTCACTTCATTAATGGAAACACAAGTGCCTGTAGCGTCAACATGGCCATATACTAAGTGCCCGTCTAGTCTTGCTGGCATTAAAAGACATCTCTCCAGATTAATACATTTTCCTATGCCCCAATCTGATAGGTTGGTTTTGCCTAGGGTTTCTGCAACTGCCGTTACACGATATTGGTGAAGGCCAGCCTCTTCTACAGTGAGACAAACCCCATTGTGGGCGACGCTCTGATCGGGTTTCAATTCGCTGGAAAGTCCTGAGTTGATCAGAAAAATGCGGTTAGATCCTTCTTCGCGGATGTCGGTCACGGTTCCGACTGCTTCTATGATTCCGGTAAACATAGATGCAAAGGTGGGAATTTGTCGGCAAGGAATATTTTTTAAGACAAATTCCTTTTTTTTGGAAAATCAGACAAACCTTTTATCTTTGCGCCTCTAATTTTAATAATAGTTATGTTGATCATTGACTCTAAAGATTGCGAAAACATTGACAAAGCGCTAAAAAAGTATAAAAAGAAATTTGAGAAAAGCAAAACATTGCTTCAGCTGAGAGCACGCCAGTCTTTCACCAAACCATCTGTAAGACGGAGGGGTGAGGTGTTGAAGGCAGTATACCGCCAGCAAATTGTTAGCGGAAAAATCGAAATCTGATTTTCCGAATATATTACCAGATAGCCGTGAAATGATTAACTTCACGGCTATCTGTGTTTATGATCCATCCTGAACAGCCACATTTTGAGGCATTTTTGAATTACCTCCGCTTTGAAAAGAGGTACTCCCACCACACTATTTCTTCTTATCAGTCTGATCTTGCTTTTTTCTTTGATTATACCAGTCGTCTTTTTGAGATTCAGAACCCGCAGGAAATAACATCCGCTATAATCCGCAGCTGGCTCGCTTCAATGAAGGAAAAAGGAGACTCCTCAAGAAGTATCAACAGACGTATTTCCACTCTCAAAAGTTTTTTTCGCTTTCTTATCAGGCAAAAGTTGATTGAGGCGTCACCAATGGCAACGATCACCTCTCCGAAAATTAAAAAGCGGCTTCCTGTTTTCGTTGAACAGAAAGACATGAATACATTGTTTCAGCATGTTGAGTTTCCTGATGGCTGGGAGGGCATACTGCATCGTACGATGTTGGTTTTTTTCTACGGAACAGGTATGCGCTTAAGCGAACTGATTGGATTGAAGGATCATCAGGTTGATTTGTCGAAAAATCAGATCAAAATCCTCGGAAAAGGAAATAAAGAGCGTGTTGTTCCGTTTGGGCCGGGCATGAAGGAACAAACAGAGTTATACAGGAAAAACAGGCCTGCCGAACAAGTTGCGGGTGCTGAAAAAACTTTTTTTACTAATGATAAAGGACGTTCATTATCTGCCAGATATGTTCAGTTGACGATCAAGAAATACCTCTCTTT
Source organism: Lacibacter sp. (assembly GCA_044342435.1). Classification (GTDB taxonomy): domain Bacteria; phylum Bacteroidota; class Bacteroidia; order Chitinophagales; family Chitinophagaceae; genus Lacibacter. The sequence goes on from JBIIPV010000001.1 coordinate 2,808, forward strand.
GACAACAACGGTTGACAAAAAAAGCCCGCACGTTCTTCGTCATAGTTTTGCCACTCATCTGATGAATAACGGGGCCGAATTAAATGCAGTGAAAGAGTTGCTAGGGCATAGTAGTCTGGCTGCTACTCAAGTGTATACACACAATACCATAGAAAAGCTGAAAGATGTATATAAAAAGGCCCATCCGAAAGCCTGATATTTTCTCAGTTTTTTTTTGAATCTGATTTTATTTCCTGTAATTTTAAAATGGATGGGAACGGATGATGATATCCTTCTTTTCTGCGTTTGAAAACGCTTCACCTATTTTTCAATATCTAAAAACTACACTATGACTGTTCATGTACAGGCCGTTCGGTTTGATGCTGATTCCAAACTCATTGACTACGTCGAAAAGAAAGTGGCAAAACTTCAAAGTTTTCACGATCGCATTGTAAAGGTGGATGTCTTTCTGAAATTAGATAATGTGGTGCATACCATTAAAGATAAAATTGCTGAGATAAAAATTCATATTCCTAGACAACAGGTTTTTGTCAAGCAGTCCTCCAAGTCATTTGAACAGTCTTTTGACGAAGCGCTCGATGCAGCCATTAATCAACTGAAAAGAAAGAAAGAAAAGGTCGCGATCTCGTAGTAGTACATGAAGCCATTTTTTTTAAGGGAAACAGCTTTCTTTTTTCGGGTAAAAAATTTTTCTGTTTCAGGTTTTCCATTACCTTTGCCTTCCCAAAAAAGGGGGTGCTTACCTATGTATGCATTAAAGATCTTTTAAAACTGTTGTACAAAAAGCCACTTTAGCTCAGTTGGTAGAGCAGCTGATTTGTAATCAGCAGGTCGTTGGTTCGAGTCCGACAAGTGGCTCTTTCAGCGAGTCGGAACAAGTCCCTGTGGCTAGGTCCGATGTTGCAGTGATTGGGCAGGTTCCAGAGCGGCCAAATGGGGCGGACTGTAAATCCGCTGTCTTTCGACTTCAGAGGTTCGAATCCTCTCCTGCCCACAGTTTTTTGAAAATTCGGAGAGTGCAGACCAAAGGTTTGTTCTTTAAAATGGTTCGGGGTAAGTTTGCCTCGTTCTTTATAAAAGCGGGAGTAGCTCATTTGGTAGAGCGGTAGCCTTCCAAGCTTCAGGTGGCCGGTTCGAGCCCGGTCTCCCGCTCTTTAAAAGTTCTTTTAAATAGGTTGTTGATGTGAGACTGACTCACAATGCTCTTGTCGGTAAATCGTTTCGAGATGCGAAAAACGAGCAACGAAAAACGAGCGACACTACCAGCCGTTGTAGCTCAGGGGTAGAGCACTTCCTTGGTAAGGAAGAGGTCGTGAGTTCAATTCTCATCAACGGCTCATTCTAAACTTAAAAGTTTAAACTTAAAACTTAACAGTTGGAGGGTTTTAAAAATAGTTCTTCCGGTTTTTAAGCGTTTAAATTTCTACTTTTAACTTTTAATTTGTTTCACCATTTTGTAAACAATAAATAAAAAACAAATAAGATGTCTAAAGAGACCTTTAAGCGGGAAAAACCGCACGTAAACGTAGGTACCATCGGTCACGTTGACCATGGTAAAACCACTCTGACTGCTGCGATCACAGACATCCTTTCTAAGAAAGGTCTGGCGCAGGCAAAAAAGTATGATGAAATTGACGGTGCTCCTGAAGAAAAAGAGCGCGGTATCACCATCAATACTGCTCACGTTGAGTATCAGACAGCCAATCGTCACTATGCGCACGTTGATTGTCCTGGTCACGCCGACTACGTAAAAAACATGATTACAGGTGCTGCCCAAATGGATGGCGCTATCTTGGTTGTGGCTGCTACTGATGGTCCTATGCCTCAGACAAAGGAGCACATCCTTCTTGCCCGTCAGGTAGGTGTACCTAAGATTGTTGTATTTATGAATAAAGTTGACCTGGTTGAAGATGCTGAATTGCTCGAACTGGTTGAAATGGAAATTCGTGATCTTTTAAGCTCATACGGTTTTGATGGTGACAATACTCCAATCATACAGGGCTCTGCTACAGGAGCACTTGCCGGTGAAGAAAAATGGGTGAAAGCAGTTGAAGATCTGATGGACGCTGTAGATAGCTATATTCCTCTTCCTCCCCGTCCGGTTGATCTTCCGTTCCTTATGAGCGTGGAAGACGTATTCTCTATCACAGGTCGTGGTACTGTTGCTACAGGTCGTATTGAGCGTGGTATAGTAAAAGTAGGGGAAGCTGTCGAAATCGTAGGTTTGGTAGAAGCTCCTTTAAACTCTACTGTAACAGGTGTTGAGATGTTCAAAAAATTATTGGATCAAGGACAAGCTGGTGACAATGCCGGTCTTCTCCTCCGTGGTATTGAGAAAAAAGATATCCGTCGCGGTATGGTTATCTGTGCTCCAAAGTCTATCACTCCTCATACTGAATTCAGAGGTGAAGTTTACGTACTGAGCAAAGAAGAAGGCGGACGTCATACTCCATTCTTCCAAAAATATCGTCCTCAGTTCTATTTCCGTACTACAGATGTTACAGGAGAAGTAACGCTTCCTGAAGGAACAGAAATGGTAATGCCTGGTGACAACATCAATCTGATGGTTAAGCTGATTGCTCCAATCGCGATGGAAAAAGGGTTGAAATTCGCGATCCGTGAAGGTGGTCGTACAGTTGGTGCCGGTCAGGTAACTGAGATTCTGAAGTAATACAGTGGGGGCTCATGGCAACATGAACCCTTCATTCTGTCTTATATTTGCAAAAGTACTTAGGCACGCCCTGAGTACTTTTGTTTCTTAAGCAGACAGGATATTGCAAGGTATACGGGTATAGTATAACGGTAGTACAGAGGTCTCCAAAACCTTCAGTCCGGGTTCGAATCCTGGTACCCGTGCAAAACACGATAACTGACAATATCAGTTATCTTTGGGTCAGTAATAAATAAAAATATTTTTCGATGAGCAAGTTGACAGCCTATTTTAAAGATTCGTATCGAGAACTGATTGAAAAAGTAACCTGGCCTACCTGGCAACAGTTACAACAGTCAACCATGATCGTATTGGTCTCTACGCTAATTATTACTGTCATTGTATGGGTAATGGATTTTTCCATTGCGGGGCTGCTCGATTTTGTGTACTCATTTTTTAAATAAGCCGAAAACATGGAAACAGGAACAATAGAAACCAGCAAATGGTATGTCCTTCGGGTTGTAAGTGGCAAAGAGAGAAAAGTAAAAGAATACCTGGATAAAGAAATTACCCGTAGTGGGTGGGATAAAATTGTTAAACAGGTATTTCTTCCTGTAGAGAAAGTATATAAAGTACAAAACGGGAAAAAGGTAGTTCGGGAACGTAATTTTTATCCGGGCTATGTGATGATAGAAATTGAAGGAGGTATAATCAATGATGACATACGTGAAACCATCAGCAATACCAACAATGTGATTCATTTCCTTGGAAAAGAAAATCCCATTGCCCTTAGGAAAGCGGAGGTCAATAAAATGCTTGGCAAAGTAGATGAAATGTCGGATGCCGGCGGAATGACGATGAGTGAGCCATTTATCATTGGAGAAACAATCAAGATCATTGACGGACCTTTCAACGACTTTAATGGTGTGATTGAAGAGGTGAATGATGAGAAGAAGAAATTACGTGTAACAGTTAAAATCTTCGGTCGTGCTACACCTGTAGAACTCAACTATATGCAGGTGGAGAAGATTTCTTGATATAATTCAATAATTTGCAATAGAGCCCGTCCTCAAAAGACGGGTTTTTTGTTTCTTTTTCCCATTTTTTGGATCATTAGATTTGATACCCTACCTTTGCGCTCCCTAAAAGTTCTTTGGATACTGATGTAAACATCAGTTATCAGAATTTGGGAGTTTCGCCGCAGGCGAAACGTTATCACCAAAAAACAGTTTAAAAATGGCAAAAGAAATCTCCGGATTCGTGAAGTTGCAGGTAAAAGGCGGTCAAGCCAATCCAGCACCTCCGGTAGGTCCGGCGCTCGGTTCCAAGGGCGTAAACATCATGGAGTTCTGCAAGCAGTTCAATGCGAGAACGCAGGACAAACCGGGTAAAGTACTTCCCGTTCTCATCACAGTTTATTCCGATAAGTCGTTTGACTTCATCATCAAAACCCCTCCTGCATCTATTCAGTTGTTAGAAGCTGCTAAGATTCAGAAAGGATCTAAAGAATCTAACCGCTCCAAAGTAGGTAAAGTTAACTGGGCGCAAGTAGAGGCTATAGCTAAAGACAAGATGCCGGACCTAAACTGCTTTACACTGGAAAGTGCGATGAGCATGGTTGCCGGAACAGCCAGAAGTATGGGAATTACCGTAGAAGGAAAAGCTCCCTGGGAAAATTAATCATTCACCTGTTCATATAAGCGAACATAAATTCTTTAAAATATGTCATTGACCAAAAAAAGAAAAGTTGCTCAGGCGAAGGTGGATGCCAATAAAATTTACTCATTAAAAGAGGCCACTTCCCTGGTAAAAGAAATTAATTGTACAAAGTTCGACAGCTCTGTAGATGTACACGTACGTCTCGGTGTAGATCCAAAAAAAGCAGATCAGGCCATCAGAGGTACTGTCACGCTTCCTCATGGTACAGGTAAAACAAAACGTGTACTTGTACTCTGCACACCCGACAAAGAAGCGGATGCAAAATCTGCAGGTGCTGATCATGTTGGACTTGATGAGTTTATCTCCAAGATAGAAGGCGGTTGGACAGATATAGATGTAATCATCGCAACACCTGCGGTGATGCCTAAAATTGGTAAACTCGGTAAAGTACTGGGTCCGCGTAACCTGATGCCCAACCCCAAAACAGGTACTGTTACAAATGATGTAGCTTCTGCGGTAAATGAAGTGAAAGGCGGTAAGATTGCTTTTAAAGTAGATAAAGCAGGTATCGTGCATGCATCTATCGGAAGAATCAGTTTCTCTCCTGATAAGATTGCAGAAAATGCACAAGAGTTACTAAATGCACTTGTAAAAGCAAAGCCTTCTACTTCTAAGGGAACTTATCTGAAAAGTATTTATATCGCCAGCACAATGAGTCCGGGTATTTCTGTAGATACAAAAACATTTATCAACTAATCCTTTCAGGGGTTTAAAACTTAATATCATGACTAAAGAACAAAAAAACGAAGTGATTGAAGTACTGAAAGGAAAGTTCTCTCAGTATAATAATTTCTATATCACAGATACCGAATCTCTCTCTGTAGAGCAGATTGGTAAATTGCGCCGTGCTTGTTTTGACAAACAAATAGAGATGAAAGTGGCAAAAAATACGTTGATCCGAAAAGCACTCGAATCAATTGATGCGGAGAAATACAGTGGTGTGTTTGATGCACTTCACAATGTAACAGCTTTGCTTTTCTCTGAAAATCCAAAGGAGCCGGCTTTAATCATCAGTTCTTTCCGTAAAGCAAGTAACGGAGAAAGACCGGTTCTGAAGGCCGCCTTCATCAACGGGGATATTTACAGCGGGGATAACCAGCTGAAAGCATTGACTCAGATCAAGACGAAGAACGAACTGATCGGAGAAGTAATCGGATTGCTTCAGTCTCCTGCAAAACGTGTGTTGTCTGCTCTTTTACAACATGCCGAAAAGCAAGGAGAAAGCACTCCTTCAGAAGCTTAATTGTTTCCCTTAGGGAAACCAACGATAAAACCAACGCCTCTGAGGTTCAAACGGGGCATCATTATTCACCATCCGCCGGATTCGCCCTTGAGCGGTCGGATATGAAGGCGGTTAAAATGTAAAAAAATGGCAGACGTAAAAGCATTAGCTGAATCATTGGTCGCATTGACCGTTAAAGAAGTACAGGAACTCGCAGATGTTCTCAAAACAGAATATGGCATCGAGCCAGCTGCTGCTGCAGTTGTTGTAGCTGCAGGAGATGGTGGCGGAGCTGCTGCTGTAGAAGAAAAAACAGCTTTTGATGTTATTCTGAAGAGCGGCGGAGCTTCTAAACTCAACGTTGTTAAGATTGTAAAAGATCTTACCGGACTTGGACTGAAAGAAGCAAAAGAACTGGTTGACGGAGCACCGAAGCCTGTTAAAGAAGGCGTTTCTAAAGCAGAAGCTGATGATATTGCAGCGAAGCTTAAAGAAGCTGGTGCTGATGTTGAAGTACAGTAATTCTTTGATAATAAAGGAGGACCCCGGTATATCCGGGGTTTTTCCTCTTTAAGGGCAATCAGATTTTGTTCCAAAAGACAGAATCCTTACCTTTGCCCTCCCTAATTTTAGGCTGAATAGCAGTTGGCGCCCATCATCAGTCATAAATAACTGAAAATCAATATACCTGTTCTTTACGAACGGGTCGCTATTCTAGTGCACAAACTAATTAAAACCGGTTTAAGCGTATGTCTTCTACACGTGCTGCAATTGCAAAAAGAGTCAATTTCGGAAAAGTAAAAAATCTTGCGGAAATTCCTGACCTCTTAGGCATTCAGATTCAGTCTTTCAAAGACTTTTTTCAACTTGAAACAACGCCCGATAAGCGTAACAATGAAGGTCTCTTTAAAGTGTTTAAAGAGAATTTCCCCATTTCAGATACTCGTAACATCTTTGTGCTCGAGTTTCTTGACTATTTTATAGATCCTCCGCGTTACACCATTGATGAATGTATGGAGCGCGGGCTTACATATGCCGTTCCGCTGAAAGCAAAACTGCGTCTCAGCTGTAACGACGAAGAGCATGTCGATTTCCAGACAATTGTACAGGACGTTTTCCTTGGAAATATTCCTTACATGACTCCCCGTGGTACATTTGTGATCAATGGTGCCGAAAGGGTAGTGGTAAGTCAGCTTCACCGCTCTCCGGGGGTGTTTTTCGGCCAAAGCATACACCCGAACGGTACAAAAATTTACAGTGCACGCGTCATTCCTTTCAAAGGTGCGTGGATGGAGTTTGCTACTGATATCAATAATATCATGTATGCTTATATCGACCGCAAAAAGAAATTCCCGGTAACAACCCTGCTTCGTTCCATTGGTTACGAAACAGATAAAGACATTCTCGAATTGTTTGGTATGGCGCATGAAGTGCCTGCCGATAAAAAATCGCTCAGCAAACACGAAGGCAAGCGTATTGCTGCCCGTGTACTTCGTACCTGGGTTGAGGATTTTGTAGATGAGGACAGTGGTGAGGTCGTGAATATGGAGCGCAATGAAGTGATTCTTGAAAGAGATCAGATACTTGATGCAGAAGCCATTGATGTCATCAGTGAAATGGGTGTGAAAAGTATTTTCGTGCAGAAAGAAGAAGTGAGCGGTGATTATGCAATCATCTACAATACGCTGAATAAAGATACTTCCAACAGTGAGCTCGAAGCGGTTCAGCACATCTATCGCCAATTGCGCGGTGCAGATGCTCCCGATAATGAAACAGCACGCGGCATCATTGACAAATTATTCTTCAGTGACAAGCGTTACGATCTCGGTGAAGTAGGCCGTTATAAAATCAACAGAAAACTCAATCTCAACTACGCACTTAATAAAAAAGTGCTTTCCAAAGATGATATCATTGCAATCATCAAATACTTGGTTAAACTTACAAATGCGAAAGAAGAGATAGATGATATTGATCACCTCAGTAATCGTCGTGTACGTACTGTTGGTGAGCAACTTTATGCTCAATTTGGTGTTGGTCTTGCAAGGATGGCAAGAACGATACGTGAGCGCATGAATGTGCGCGATAATGAGGTGTTCACACCAGTGGATCTCATCAACGCGCGTACTCTTTCTTCTGTGATCAATTCCTTCTTCGGAACATCACAGCTTTCTCAGTTTCTTGATCAGACCAATCCGCTTTCTGAAATCACCCATAAGCGTCGTATCTCTGCACTCGGGCCAGGCGGTTTGAGTCGTGAACGCGCAGGCTTTGAAGTGCGTGACGTTCACTATAGTCACTATGGACGACTTTGTACCATCGAAACACCTGAAGGTCCAAACATCGGTCTGATTTCTACACTTTGCGTTCATGCAAAAGTGAATGATATGGGCTTCATCGAAACACCTTATCGCAAAGTTTCAGATGGTAAAGTAGAGTTGAAAAAACTCACTTACCTAAGCGCGGAAGAAGAAGATATGGCGAAAATCGCGCAGGTGAATATTGCTGTAGATGAAAAAGGAAACATCGTAGAAGAAAAAGTGCGTTCACGCCAGAGTGGCGATTTCCCGATTCTTGAAAAGAGTGATGTTGAATATATGGACGTCGCACCTAACCAGATTGTTGGTTTGAGTGCCTCTTTGATTCCATTCCTTGAACACGATGATGCAAACCGCGCATTGATGGGATCAAACATGCAACGTCAGGCAGTTCCTCTTCTTCGTCCGGAAGTTCCTATTGTTGGTACCGGACTTGAAGCTGTTGCAGCAAGAGACTCCCGTATACAACTGACAGCCGAAGGAAACGGGGTTGTTGAGTATGTGGATGCCAATGAAATTCATGTCCGTTATACACGTAACGACGAACAAAAAATGGTAAGCTTCGAAGAAGACCTGAGAGTTTATAAGCTCACCAAGTTTATTAAAACAAACCAAAGCACTTGTATTAATCTCAAGCCTTGCGTTGCAAAAGGACAGACTGTAAAAGACGGAGATTTCCTTACAGAAGGTTATGCGACAAAAGACGGAGAACTTGCTCTGGGAAGAAACCTCAAAGTGGCATTCATGCCATGGAAAGGGTACAACTTCGAAGATGCGATTGTAATCAGTGAAAAAATTGTACGTGAAGATCTCTTCACTTCGATTCACGTTGAAGAATTTGAACTTGAAGTTCGCGATACCAAATTGGGTGAAGAAGAACTGACTCCGGATATTCCAAACGTGAGTGAGGAAGCCACAAAAGATCTCGATCAGAATGGAATCATTCGCATTGGTGCGGCCATCAAAGAAGGAGACATTCTCATTGGTAAAATCACACCTAAAGGAGAAAGCGATCCTACGCCGGAAGAAAAACTTCTTCGCGCGATTTTCGGTGAGAAAGCAGGTGATGCGAAAGATGCTTCTCTGAAAGCACCAAGCGGCACGGAAGGTGTTGTTATTGATAAAAAGCTTTTCCAGCGTACTAAAAAAGATAAGAACGGTAAGATTCGTGAGAAAGCCCTTCTGGAAAAAACAGAGAAGATTCATGAGAAAAATATCACGGATCTCCTGGATCTTCTGATCAATAAACTGCAGCACCTGCTGAAAGACAAATCATCTGCCGGAGTAACAAATAATTTCGGTGAGGGTTTAATTGGCAAAGGGTCAAAATTCAATCCTAAGAATCTGGCTACAGTTGATTATCAAAATGTGAATCCACTTGGATGGACAGGCGATGCACATACTGATGAGTTAATCAACCAACTGTTACACAACTACAGCATCAAATACAACGAGGAATTAGGTCGTTACAAGCGTGAAAAATTCAATATCTCTATTGGGGATGAACTTCCCGCAGGTGTATTGAAACTTGCAAAAGTTTATCTCGGTGTGAAGCGTAAACTAAAAGTGGGAGATAAAATGGCCGGTCGCCATGGTAACAAAGGAATCGTTGCAAAAATTGTACGTGCAGAAGATATGCCGTTCCTCGAAGACGGAACACCGGTTGATATCGTATTGAATCCGCTGGGGGTACCAAGCCGTATGAACCTCGGACAGATTTACGAAACTGTTCTCGGATGGGCCGGTCAAAAACTAGGCATGAAATTCTCTACACCAATTTTTGATGGTGCTACAGTTGAAGAAATCGCCGGATATATCGGCGAGGCACAGCTTCCAACATTCGGGCATACATATCTATTCGATGGTGAAACCGGAGATCGCTTCCACCAGAAAGCTACAGTGGGAATCATCTATATGATTAAACTGCATCACATGGTGGATGACAAGATGCACGCACGTTCAATCGGACCATACAGCTTAATCACACAGCAGCCGCTTGGTGGTAAGGCTCAGTTTGGTGGACAACGTTTCGGTGAAATGGAGGTTTGGGCACTGGAAGCTTATGGCGCATCAAACATCCTTCAGGAATTACTCACGATTAAGTCGGATGACATTCTTGGACGTGCCAAAACATACGAAGCAATTGTGAAAGGGGACAATGTTCCGCGTCCTGGAATACCGGAGTCGTTCAATGTACTTGTACATGAATTGCGCGGACTTGGACTTGACCTGAAGTTTGAAGAATAAAAGCATTCAGATTTCGTCACTTAAACACACATTCTTAAAGAATAATTTATAAAAAGATATGGCATTCAAAAAAGACAATCGTCAACGTCCTACGTTTTCAAAAATTACGATCGGACTGGCATCTCCTGATACAATTCTTGAAAGAAGTCATGGAGAAGTACTGAAGCCGGAAACCATTAACTACCGTACTTACAAACCTGAAAGAGATGGTTTGTTTTGCGAACGCATTTTTGGTCCGGTGAAAGATTATGAATGTGCCTGCGGTAAGTATAAACGTATCCGTTACAAAGGAATCGTTTGTGACCGTTGTGGGGTGGAAGTGACTGAGAAGAAAGTACGTCGTGAAAGAATGGGGCATATCAAGTTGGTTGTTCCTGTTGTTCATATCTGGTACTTTAAATCTCTTCCTAATAAAATTGGATATCTTCTTGGAATGAGTTCCAAGAAGCTTGAGATGATTGTTTATTATGAGCGTTATGCGGTAATCCAACGTGGTGGGTTTGATGAGGTACTAGGAGAATTTGAAAGATCTCGCAATTTGAAAGATCAACTCAAAACCGGTGACCTCCTTACAGAAGAAGAATATCTTGAGATCCTCGATAAATTACCAAAAGACAATCAATATCTTCCGGATGAAGATCCTCAGAAGTTTATTGCTAAAATGGGTGCAGAAGCAGTTCATGATTTACTCGCACGCATTGACCTTGATCAATTAAGTTACGATCTCCGCAATGCTGCTGCAAATGAAACTTCACAGCAGAGAAAAGCAGATGCCCTCAAGCGTCTAAGTGTTGTGGAAGCATTCCGTGAAGCCAATACAAATATTGCAAACCGTCCTGAATGGATGGTGATGCAGTATATACCGGTGATTCCACCTGAATTGCGTCCGCTCGTTCCTCTGGATGGTGGTCGTTTTGCATCTTCAGATCTGAACGATCTTTATCGTCGTGTCATCATCCGTAATAATCGTCTGAAACGTCTTCTGGAAATCAAAGCACCTGAAGTGATTTTGCGTAACGAAAAGCGTATGCTTCAGGAGGCGATTGACAGTCTGTTTGATAACTCAAGAAAATCAAATGCCGTAAAAGCTGAAGGCGGACGTGCATTGAAATCTCTGAGTGATGTGTTGAAAGGAAAGCAGGGACGTTTCCGTCAAAACCTACTTGGTAAACGTGTTGACTATTCAGGTCGTTCGGTGATCGTTGTTGGTCCTGAACTGAAGCTGCATGAATGCGGATTGCCAAAAGATATGGCTGCAGAACTTTTCAAGCCATTTATTATTCGTAAACTGATTGAAAGAGGGATTGTAAAAACAGTGAAGAGTGCCCGTAAACTGGTTGATAAAAAAGAAGCAGTTATTTGGGACATTCTCGAAAATATTCTGAAAGGACACCCGGTGTTGTTAAATCGTGCCCCAACACTCCACCGCCTTTCTATCCAGGCATTTCAGCCAAAATTAATTGAAGGAAAAGCAATTCAACTGCACCCGCTTGTTACTTCTGCGTTCAACGCCGATTTCGACGGTGACCAGATGGCGGTGCACGTTCCGCTGAGCAATGCAGCTGTGCTTGAAGCACAACTGCTGATGATTGCATCACACAACATCCTCAATCCGCAAAACGGAACGCCGATTACACTTCCTTCTCAGGACATGGTTCTCGGACTTTACTATATTTCTAAAGGGAAGAGAACAACTGAAACAGAAAAAGTTGTCGGAGAAGGCAAAGCATTTTATTCTTCTGAAGAAGCGATCATTGCGTACAACGAAGGCCGTGTTGATTTGCATGCTTTTGTGAAAGTGCGTTCCAATGTAAGGGAAAACGGACAGCTTGTACTAAAACTGATTGAAACTACTGTTGGTCGCATCATCTTCAATGAATTCGTGCCAAAAGAAGTGGGCTTTGTAAACGCATTGCTTACAAAGAAAAATCTTCGTGAAATCATTGGCGACATCATTCACATTACCAACGTTCCTAAAACTGCCAAGTTTCTTGATGATATCAAACAGCTTGGTTTCCGTATGGCATTCCGCGGCGGGTTGTCGTTCAATATCAACGACCTTATCATCCCTGAAGTGAAGCAGGAATTGGTTGAATCAGCACATGGAGAAGTTGACGAAGTATGGGATAACTATAACATGGGTCTTATCACCAACAATGAACGTTATAACCAGATCATTGATATCTGGAGCCGTGTGGATACCCGTGTAACTGAAACGCTTATCAGAGAGATGGCATCAGACAAGCAGGGCTTCAACTCTGTGTATATGATGCTCGATTCCGGTGCGCGTGGTAGTAAGCAGCAGGTAAAGCAGCTGGCCGGTATTCGTGGTCTGATGGCTAAACCTAGAAAGAGTGGGTCAACCGGTAGTGAGATCATTGAGAATCCGGTTCTTTCGAATTTCAAAGACGGTTTGAGCGTATTGGATTACTTTATCTCTACGCACGGTGCACGTAAAGGTCTTGCAGATACGGCCCTGAAAACTGCCGATGCGGGTTACCTGACTCGTCGTCTTGTAGATGTTGCTCAGGATGTGGTAATTAAAGATGAAGATTGCGGTACACTACGCGGTATTGCAACAAGTGCATTAAAAGACAATGAAGATATTATTGAGCCTCTGAGCGATCGAATTGAAGGAAGAACTTCTCTTCACGATGTGTATGATCCACAAACAGAGGAGATCATGACACATGCGGGCGAAGAAATATCAGCTGCAACAGCCAAACGTATTGAAGAATCAGGCATTGAAACAGTTGAAATTCGTTCGGTATTAACCTGCGAGAGCAAGCGTGGAGTGTGTGTGAAATGTTATGGTAAAAACCTGGCTACAGGTATTCTTGCACAACGGGGTGATGCAGTTGGTATCATCGCTGCCCAGTCGATTGGTGAGCCTGGTACACAGCTGACACTTCGTACTTTCCACGTGGGTGGTGTTGCCGGATCTGCTTCGGTTGAGTCAACACTTGCTGCAAAATTTGATGGAACCATTCAGTTTGATGGACTTCGCACAGTTGCGACAGTCAATAATGATGGTGATAAAATACAAGTGGTAATTGGTCGTACCGGTGAGGTGCGTATCATGGATGTGAAAAATGACCGCATCTTGATTACCAATAATATTCCTTATGGTGCAACATTGACAGTGAAGGATGGTCAGCAGGTGAAAAAAGGAGATGTGCTCTGTTCATGGGATCCGTTCAATAACGTGGTTGTTGCAGAAATTGCAGGTAAAGTTATTTTCGATAATATCATAGAGGGGGTTACTTTCCGTGAAGAAGCGGATGAGCAAACCGGACACCGTGAGAAGGTGGTGATTGAGTCGCGCGATAAAACAAAGATTCCTTCAATTGGAGTTCAAGGAAGTAAGGATACCAAAGCATATAACCTCCCGGTTGGTTCTCACATTGTGATCGATGAAGGAGATGAGGTGGTAGCCGGACATGTACTGGTGAAGATTCCTCGTATTCTTGGTAAACTCCGCGATATCACAGGGGGTCTGCCTCGTGTAACTGAGTTGTTTGAAGCCAGAAATCCGGGTAATCCTGCTATCGTTTCTGAAATTGACGGTGTTGTTTCTTTCGGTGTTGTTAAAAGAGGAAACCGTGAAATCATTGTGACAAGCAAAGATGAAGTGGTGAAGAAATATCTGGTACCTCTTACCCGTCAGATTCTTGCACAGGAAGGAGATTTCATCAAGGCAGGTTCTGCATTGAGTGATGGACAAATTGCTCCGGCAGATATTCTTACTATCAAAGGACCTTTTGCAGTTCAGGAATATGTGGTGAATGAAATCCAGGAAGTTTACCGACTCCAGGGTGTGCGTATCAACGACAAGCACATTGAAGTGATTGTGCGTCAGATGATGAAGAAAGTGGAAATCATGGATGCAGGTGATACCAAATTCCTCCAGGATGATATGGTAGATCGTTTCGAATTTATTGATGAAAATGACAGAATCTTTGATAAAAAGGTAGTGACAGAGCTGGGCGATAGTACTAAATTCCATAATGGTCAGATCGTTACATTGCGCGATCTCAGAGAAGAGAACAGTATTCTTCGTCGTGCCGACAAGAAACTGGTAGAGGTACGTGATGCTAATCCTGCTACTGCACAACCCGTATTACTTGGTATTACCAAGGCTTCTCTTGGAGTACAAAGCTGGATTTCTGCAGCTTCATTCCAGGAAACGACCAAGGTGCTCAGTACTGCCGCGATCCATGGTAAAACAGATTATCTGTTGGGTCTGAAGGAGAATGTCATCACCGGACATACTATCCCTGCGGGTACAGGACAGCGTGAATTTGAAAAAATGATTGTTGGTAGCAAAGAAGAGTATGAATTGCTGCAACTTTCCAGAGAAGCTTTGAGCTTTGATGAAGATGAATAAACAGATCATTGATAAAAGGAAAGGCCCCGGTATACACTAACGGGGCCTTTTTTTAATGATTCTTTTGTAATGTATTTTGGTGTTTTACATGAAATTTGCTTTTTAATCACTTTTCAATTTGATTATGGAAAAATTTTTTAAGATCACTACCGGCATTCTATTAATTGCAGTTGGAGTTTTGTATTACCTGTTTTTTACTTCTGATGTAAAGAAAAAATCAGAACCATCTGATAAGAATCAAAAGAACCAAGTGAAAGTTGATAAACCTATCAGGTTAGCATATATAGATTTGGATACAATAGAAGAAAAGTATCTGTACTTTAAGCAGAAAAACAATGAACTTGAATCAGAAAAGAAAAAGATTGAAGCAGAAGTGGAATCCAGTGTCAAAAGACTTGAACAGGATCGTGAGAATTTTCTGAAAAAAGGCCAGTCTATTACTCAGAACGAGGCTGAACAGTTTCAGCAGCAGTTCCAGACTCGATATCAGCAATTAACAGAACGAAGAGAGAGTTTATTTAATACCCACATGGAAAATCAGAAAAAAGCTTTTGATCAAATTCAGGATAAAATAAATAGCTACCTAGAAGAGTACAATAAAAAAGAGCAGTATCAGTTCATATTTTCTGTAGGAGCTGGTAATCTAACAGTCTATTATAAAGATTCCGCACTGAACATCACAAAAGAAGTACTGGAAGGCTTGAATGCTGCTTATCAAAAAAAAGATAAATAATACAGGTTCCTGGTAAATTGCTTATCTTATGGATCTATACATCCTCCGATATGAGTGATCATATCGCTAAAATTCTTTATTAATCAATTAATATGTATGTCTGATTCAAAAGTCGTTGGGTTTAAGCCAACCCTTGGCTTGTTCGATGCAACAATGATTGTTGCCGGATCTATGATTGGATCCGGAATTTTCATCGTGAGTGCAGATATCGTTCGCAATACCGGAAGTGCAGGCTGGTTAATATTTGTGTGGGCCATTTCCGGATTGATGACCCTCATAGCAGCGCTTAGTTATGGTGAACTCAGTGCCATGTTTCCAAAAGCAGGAGGGCAGTATGTGTATTTAAAAGAGGCATACAATCCACTCATTGGATTTTTATACGGATGGAGTTTCTTTACAGTTATTCAAACAGCAACTATAGCGGCAGTAGGTGTCGCATTCGCTAAATTCACGGCATATCTGATACCTGCTTTTAGTGAAGACAATATTCTGTTCGATGCCGGCTTCTTAAAAATAAGCGCAGCACAAATTGTTTCTGTTGCATTAATCATTTTACTGACTTTTATTAATACAAGAGGCGTTAAAAACGGAAAATTCATCCAGACTACTTTTACCATTGCTAAACTAGCCAGTTTGTTTGGCTTAATAATTTTTGGATTCATTTTTCTGAAACAGGATGTCTGGGATTCTAACTGGCACAATAGTTTAAATCTGCAATCCATTACACCAACGGGTGATGTTGGAGAATATACATTGTATGCAGCACTGGGGGCGGTGGCCGTGGCGATGGTTGGTTCTATTTTTAGCAGTGATGCATGGAATAATGTGACTTTCATTGCCGGTGAAATCAAAAATCCTGCTCGTAATATCGGTTGGTCACTTTTTCTTGGAACCTTTATCGTTACAGCTATTTATATTCTTGCTAATGTGATGTATGTAGCTGTGCTTCCTCTACAGGAAATAGCAGGTGCTGAAAAAGATCGTGTTGCAGTGTCTGCATCAAAAGCAATATTTGGAGATGCCGGCACTTATATCATCGCCCTCATGATCATGGTTGCTACTTTTGGCTGTAATAATGGACTGATCCTTGCCGGCGCCAGGGTTTATTATACGATGGCTAAAGATGGATTGTTTTTCAAAAGCGCAGGAACTTTAAATCGTTTTTCTGTTCCTCAGTGGAGTCTGTGGGTACAATGCATAATTGCTTGCGTTTGGAGCATGAGCGGCAAATACGGGCAGTTGCTGGATATGATTTCATTTGTGGTAGTGATGTTTTATATGTTAACAATCGCAGGCATTTTTATCCTTCGTAAAAAAAGACCGGAACTAGAAAGGCCATACAAAGCATTTGGATATCCTGTATTGCCGGTGTTATACATTTTAATGGGCCTCGTATTTTGCTTCTTACTGATACAGTTTAAACCTAATTTTACATGGCCGGGACTCATCATCACGCTGATTGGTATCCCGGTTTATTACCTTGCTGTTTTATCGGGAAATAAAAAATCAGGATGAATCTTCAGGAAACAGAACAATTATTTCAAAAACTAAATCGCATTAAAGTTGTCGTTATCGGCGATGTGATGCTTGATACTTACTGGTGGGGTGCAGCAGACAGGATTTCTCCTGAGGCACCGGTACCGGTTGTTACACTTGACAGAACCGAGTACCGAATAGGAGGTGCTGCAAATGTTGCACTCAATGCAAAAGCATTGGCAGAAGATGTATCTGTTTTAAGTGTGATTGGAGCAGATCAGGAAGGTAAATTGTTGACGGATGCTCTTCAAAAAAAAGGAATTCAAACTAAAGGAATTCTATTGTCAGAAAGCAGAAAGACGACAACCAAAACAAGAGTCATCAGTCGAAATCAGCAAATGATTCGCATTGATCATGAAACAGTATCGGATCTGTCTGAACATGATGAGCGGGAGTTCATTGCTGTCTG
>JBIIPV010000059.1:0-5766 GCA_044342435.1 Lacibacter sp.
TGGTACTGACGGCTTTTTATATCGAAAAGAGATAATTAACTAAGGTGCTTGGAAAGGAACTTAGCCATATCAAACATAGAAACCTGAGACTTACCACCGAAGATTACCTTCAGTTTTGCATCAGCGTTTACATTGCGTTTGTTTTTAGCATCCTGCAGCTTATTTGCTTTGATGTAAGCCCACAGTTTTTTAACTGCTTCTGTACGAGGAAGAGCTTTGCTACCAACAACTGCAGCGAGATCTGCACTTGGAGTCAGTGCTTTCATGAATGCAGCGTTTGGTTTGCGGGTTGATTTTTTCTTAGCGGCTTTTTTTGGAGCAGCTTTCTTAACAGCTTTTTTTGGAGCGGCTTTTTTTGGAGCAGCTTTCTTAACAGCTTTTTTTGGAGCAGCTTTCTTAGCAGCTTTTTTTGGAGCAGCCTTTTTAGCGGCTTTTTTTGGAGCGGCTTTCTTAGCAGCTTTTTTTGCTTTTTTAGTTGCCATTTTGTTTTAGGTTTAGAATGTTAATGGGTTTTTTGTAATTACCGATTCAAATATAAAAGATTTCTCTTTCCAAACTTATTTTTTTTGCTTTTTTTCATTGGTAAAATTCCATTTTTCGCCTGATTCATGGGTTTTTTTCTTTATTCGGGGTAGAATCGCCCTTTTTATCCGTCTCTATTCACTAAATATCGAAATGAGTAGGTGTTAATTTTCCCTTTGGCAGTAGTATCTAAAATCTGCTAAAAACCTTTATAGTAAAGGGTTTTGTATTCTAAATGCTTGTTTTGAAATGAGAGTTACTGTCAGAATTTGGTTTTTAGGTCAGGTTAAAGCAGGGCATCTTTGCCCTGCAATTAAATAAAAGATTCCGGAATAGGAGATTGCTCTGTCGACAGATCAATTCGTTTTTATCGGTTGATTGCCAGTGAAGATTGGTTTCTATAAAGACAGTTCAGGCAACATGCACTTAATCAATTTGTGTAATACCTCTGCGGTTAGTCTGGCATATTATGAATTTTTAAAAAAATAAAAAATGAAACACTTCATTGTCATTTCTCTCATTTTATTCTCTATTTCTTCAGTTTGGGCAGGTGATGGTAAAAATCCCGCAGGCGCAATGCCGGTTGAGATCACCCGCTTAGGTGTATTCAATGATCAGCCCACTTACTCTATCAGCAAGGTTTCTGCTTCTGGCCAACCTATTTTGTTTGTAGTAAAAGATGAGTTTGGTGAACTTTTGTATGAACAGCTTCTGTCTGAATCAATGACATCTATTCAGTTACAGTTTGATGTAATGGATCTGGGAAATACAGGAATTGTTTTTGAAGTTTACAGTCGAAATGGTATTCTGCAATTCAGCAGTAAAATTATCCCCGGCACTCTTTAAAATTAAGACCTGTATTTTTTAATAAGGCCCGTCAATTTAGACGGGCTTTTTCTTTTTCTCATTACAAGCTTGTAAAAAAGGAGCACGTCGAGCAGAATGATTCATTTTTACTGCGCCGTAAAGAAAAAACCGGATTTTCCTTATGGTGGCCGTTCCGATAAAAATGAAAAACAATTCATCATTAAAAAATCAAAAATGAAAACAAAAAAAACCATCTACCATTTGATTGTAGATAAAAGCGGCTCTATGAGCGACTGTATCGATCGCACCATCGAAGGGTTTAATGAACAGTTGAAAAATATTTGTCTGCTTGCCAACAAATATCCCGAGCAGGACATTGCAATCGGTCTCACCATGTTCAATGATCGGGTGCAGCCCTTGTTTTACGAAACGGCTCCGGAGATTGTGAAGCCTCTTACTGTTAGGTCTTACTGGACGGAAGGATGTACTGCCTTGCTTGATGCGATCGGAGAAACAGTCACAACTCTCCAGCAGGCACAGGTGAGATCTGAGCAGTTTATTCCTACAACTGTTGTGATTGTTATTCTGACAGACGGACATGAGAATTCATCTTCAAAATACCGCCTTCAGGATATACGAAGGATGATTTCAGGTTT
The DNA here is from genome assembly GCA_044342435.1 of Lacibacter sp. Taxonomy (GTDB): domain Bacteria; phylum Bacteroidota; class Bacteroidia; order Chitinophagales; family Chitinophagaceae; genus Lacibacter. The sequence continues at coordinate 1,986 of JBIIPV010000059.1, forward strand.
GGAGGAAACAGGGAAGTGGACTTTCAGCTTTATTGGAGCTACACTTGATGCCGTACATGTAGCAGAGCAAATGGCTATCAAGCGAAGTAACAGCGTTCAGTTTGATAAATCTGAAATGAAATCAAAGGTTTGGGACCGTTTAGGTATTGCGATGGATTCTTATATGGATAAAAAAGACAAAGGACAAAACCTGGGAGATTTTATTGAATAATAAGTTATTCTTTGTCGGGAAGCCGCTAACTTAGGGCTTCCCGATTATTTTAATTTTTATGGATATACATCTTATCAGAAGCACAGAGGTTGACAAACTGCTTTTTACCAAAGTAGTCGATTTGCTGCAATCCATCCCTGGTCCGATTCATTTTTCCTGTAAACCCAATTCAATCATCAATTTAGATGAAGATGAGTTTCAACATCAAACAATCAAAGATGAAGATGGGTTTTTTAAGCTGATGCGGCAGAGAACATTTATAGCAGAGGAAAAGTTAATGCCAACATTCCCGTTAGAGCGAAAAGCGGTATCCTGGGATTATTTATTTCAAAAAGCGGCTCACTACAGAATAGAAAATGATATTCCGGAAAATCATTTTGTGATTTTAATTACAAATATCCCCAATCAATCCAACTGGTTTGCAGCACTTGATCAAAATAATCCATACAATGGATTTATACATTCCGACGATTGGGAATATATCATTGATTGTTCTGTAGCTTTTCCGGTTGCTTACGAAGTAATTGCCCTATTTCTGCAAAAATATCTTTTTAATGGCGTGATAGAACTGCGCCAGAGAATACATGTAACTTCTATTGGCTGTGTCAGTGATCTCTGTATGAATAAGAGAGAAATTATTCTGAAATTAAGAACTGCAGATATCTGTCCCTCCTGCATGCGGGTGTTAAAAGAGAAACTACCATTAAAAGTCATTCATCACGCACGAATGATTATGGAGTCTTTGCGGGTAAAGATGCTGTTTGCTCAAAATTTCAGACAGGATATGCCGCTAAGTCGACTGATTATTACCCCGCAGAAGAAACTATTTCTGCCTGAATTTGATAACCAGGAGGTCAGGTTGAGGCCGCTTGAAAAGGCGCTCTATTTTCTTTTTCTTGAAGAGCCGGATGGTATTTTCTTAAGTAATCTGTGCGACTATCGGGAAAAGTTATATGAGATTTATTCAAGTCTTTCCACCAGGGGAATGCTTGATGAAATGAGAATCAGAATAGACAACATGACGAATGTACTCTCAAATTCTGCTAGTGAAAAAATTTCCAGAATTCGTCAGGTCTTCGAAGAGCTGATCGGTCAGGATCTTGCAGAGAGTTATATCATTCGCGGTGAAGTGGGAGATGCGAAAAAAATTGCGATTCAGAGAAAGCTGGTTGTGTTTGGTTGAAAATAAAAGATCATCTAATTGTTTAAAATCTTGTGCTATTAAACAATAATTTTAACAGGTAATATCTTTAAAATTAATATTCAAGCATAATCATCTATATATGATTAGTATAGCAGGTTAAATATCAAATTGTATTTCTATCAATCATTCTTGAATTTCAAGTAGATTCTACGTTCTGTATATGGGTCGATTACATACCACTTCTTTTTTCCTTTCCTGTATAGTAGGTAGGTGTTTTCTTTAGTGTGATCCTCCTTTGATATGTAATATGTGAGTGTGTCATATACTATTGGCGCATCCTGTACTTTACCGTTTTTATCTGAGTACATTTCGTTTGTGTATATTACTCCTGTTCTGATATAGTTTAGTATTTCTCCTTTGTACAAAGAAGTATGTTTACCCATTTTGAATAGTTGTCTGCCTTGGTGCATATCTTTTACTCCGAAAGCGTCGTATTGTGGTTGTACTTTGCCGGAAAGCATCCATAACATGAAAATTATCTTTACCATAATTATCCATTTTTAAATATAAAACATCTGTTTTTTCATATGTGAATAGTTATAGTTTTAATGGTCATATGTTATGCCCTTTTATTCTCATCACCGTTGGTATCAGCCAACCGTTATGGGCATTTCATATCTGTATAAACGAGTTTGTTGAAAAATTAATATCCTCCTTTTGTTAAAATCACCAATAATGAATTTACCTGCTTATCATAAATCTCATCTTTTAACCGCAAACTAAACCTGCTTCTCTTTTGAAGATTAATCCATCCTTCGTAAATTGAAGAAAAAATATCGTGTATCGTTGGTTGTTTTTAATCTTAAACATTCCTTTGTTTTGTCAAGCGCAAAGTCCTGCTTGCGACCTCCTTATCACCAACGGTAAAATTGTTGATGGTACCGGAAATAGCTGGTATTACGGAGATGTAGCAATTAAAGACGATAAAATTATTGCAATTGGAAAGCTGGATAGTTTTAAAGCGATTCGCAGAATTGATGTCAATAAACAAGTCATTGCCCCCGGTTTCATTGATGTGCATACGCATATTGAAGGGGATGAATTGCTACATCCGGAGGCTTCTAATTTTATTTATGACGGAGTGACTACAGTAATCACCGGAAACTGCGGCTCGTCCGAATTACCAATCGGAAATTATTTAAAACGACTAGATAGCGTACATCTTTCTATCAATGTCGCATCTCTGGTTGGACATGGCAATGTTCGACAAATGGTCATGGGAAATGCAAACAGAAATCCAACAAAAGAAGAGTTGGATCGAATGAAGTCGCTTGTTAAACAGGCAATGCAGGACGGGGCAGTTGGTTTTTCAACAGGTCTGATCTATGTTCCGGGCACCTACGCAAAAACAGATGAGCTGATTGAACTTGCTGCCGTTGCTGCCAGATATGGCGGTGTTTATGCCAGTCATATAAGGGATGAGGGTGATAGTGTTGTTCAGGCTGTAAAAGAAGCCATACAAATTGGTCGCGTGAATATGATGTCTGTTCAGGTTTCACATTATAAAATTAGCGGACAGCACAACTGGGGAAGAAGTAAAGAAACGATACCGCTTATAATACAGGCACGTAGCGAAGGTATAGATGTCACGATAGATCAATATCCTTATATGGCCAGCAGCACATCCCTCAGTACATTGTTGCCGGACGATCTTCTTGCTGACGGAAAAGATTCTGTAAATGCCCGATTACGCAGGCCTGATGTCAGAAAAAAAACCATTGGCCATCTGCTTGCCCGACTAACAAAAAGAAAATTATCGAATTATAGCTATACGGTCATAGCAAATTATCCTTACGACACATCTTTAAATGGGCTCTCTATTGAAGAGGCAAATCTTCAATTAGGCAGAAAACATACAGCCGAGCAGGAAGCTGATTTAATCATAAATATGATCCTTAATGGGGGGGCAGGAATGATTTTTCATGGGATGTCTGAAGATGATGTAAGAAATATCATGATGTATCCTTATAACATGATAGCAAGTGATGCCGGTATTCGCATACCGGGGAAAGGGAATCCGCATCCTCGAGGGTATGGTACAAATGCACGTGTTTTGAGTAAATATGTTAGAGAAGAAAAAATAATCTCACTTGAAGAGGCTATCCGACGCATGACTTCTCTTCCTGCACAAAAATTTCGCTTAACGGGTCGTGGATTGCTTCTGCCGGGGATGTTCGCAGACATTGTTGTTTTTGATCCGGAGCAAGTAAAAGACTTATCTAGTTTTGATCAGCCACATCAATATTCAAAGGGATTTTCCTATGTAATAGTTAACGGCAAATTGACCATCGAGCAGGGCCAACATAACGGAATGAGAGCAGGTGTTTTAATTAAAGGGAATGGATACAAGTCGTCAGGTAAAAATT
>JBIIPV010000060.1:0-5742 GCA_044342435.1 Lacibacter sp.
ATGCGGGTATGTATTGCAGGCCATCCGAATACAGCTTTTACAATGCCTTTCTTTCCATGAATGAGAACACGCTTTGCGGGCGCAATCTGATGGTCAACGCCTCCGTTTCTTTTCAGATATATCAAACCCTCAGGGGTAATGTAATTTACAAACCAGCTGATTTCATCGGCATGGGCTTCAATTACTACTTTAAATGGATGTTCAGCATTGATAACACCTACAGCTGTTCCGTAAGGATCGGTATAAAAAGTATCGACATATGGTTTTAAATATTCCAGCCATACTTTTTGTCCGGCTGTTTCAAAACCAACAGGAGAATGGGTATTGTGATAGTTTTTCAGGAAGTCGAGCGACTCCTTTGTTAGAATGGATTTCTTTTTTGTTGTTTTTGACTTGGCCATCAGCTTGTGTTTTTACAAAAATAAAAGAATTGTTTACAGGAATGATTGAAGATATGTCTTTAAAGATGATCGTGTTGGAATCAAAGCTATCACCTTGGGATGGCAATTGGCTGTGTTACGAGTTGATTGCTGAAATTACCTGCTTTGTCTTTCACCCGGAATCTAAGAACTGATGTGTCTTTTCTGGGCAGACAGGAGGCTCCTCCCAATAAAGCATATCCATCCAGTTGAATCGTAGAAAATTTCAATCTGAAAATGGCTTTTTGTCTTGGATTAGAAGGATAATCGGGAATCCGGTAATCCAGGTTTGTTAGAATGGAATTGGCCGGACAAGGAATGGTAGCTGCGTCCACCTTCTGAATGAAAATACTGTCTTTTACATCCCCTTCTTTATCTAAAACATCAAACTCCACTTCAATAATTGTGCCGTTTCCGAAATTGGTACTCACTTCCTGCACTTTCACATCTTTTAATACCAGTTTGGGCGTAGTTTCAAAGTCTTCTTTTCTGCAGCCTGCAAAAAAAAGAAGAACAAGCAGAAGATGTGATAGTTTTGCATTCATCAGGTGAAAATATATCTTCTGTAAAGTTAAGCATTTCAGTGTCTAAATCTTTCGCTATATCAGAATATAAAAAGGAGTTGTTAGGCATACAGCCATCGGCTTTTAGTATTAATGCCCGAAAGGCTCTTCTTTATCAGCTTTCTGCGAATCAAATATTCAATCAATTCTGCAGTGCAACCAACTATCGTTTATCTGAAACAGAAGATTACTTGCAGTTTCCTTTTCTGCCGATACGTTTTTACAAAACACATCCCGTTACTACAGAATCTGCATTGCCCCCTCTTTTTTTTGAAAGTAGTGGCACTACAGGGCAGGACCGCAGCCGACATTATGTATCAGATTCAGAATTGTACGAGCAATCACTGACAAGCGGTTTTGAAAAAGTATTTGGTGCTGCAAATGAATGGCAATTGCTTGCACTTCTTCCCGGGTATCTTGAGCAGCCGCATTCGTCATTGGTTTATATGATGCGGCACTTAATGAAATTGAGTAAAGCCGGGGAAGAAAATTTTTATCTGAATCAATACGAGGCATTGTTTCATCGTTTACAACGTGCTGAATCAGAAGGCATCAAAACATTATTGGTTGGTGTAACTCATGCTTTGCTAGATTTTGCCGAGAACTATCCCAAACAATTACAACATACATTCATACTTGAAACAGGGGGAATGAAGGGTAGGAGAAAAGAAATGGTAAGAGAAGAAGTGCATGCAATTTTAAAAGATCGTTTTTGTGTAGAAAATATTTATTCGGAATATGGAATGACGGAATTGCTCAGTCAGGCTTATGCACTCAAGGATGGTGTTTTTTATTGCCCGCCGTGGATGAAAGTATTAGTCAGGGATGAAGATGATCCTTTTCAGGTACGAACAAGTGGAAGAGGGGCTTTGAATATTATTGATCTTGCGAATATTCACAGCTGTTGTTTTATTGCAACGGAGGATGTGGGAGAAGTGTATGAGGATGGAAGTTTTCGTGTGCTGGGCAGAATGGACCAGAGTGAATTGAGGGGATGTAGTTTGATGGTGGTTTGAGGGGTTATCAGTTATCGGTTGTCAGTTCTTTTCTCGGTCTCTCGGACTTATGGACTCCTGGTCTAATTGACTATCTGTCTTTGTTTTCTTTGGCGCAGAGAAAGAAGAACGCAAAGGTTGCGCAGAGTGTGAGTAGGAGTTTTGGGTTACGAGTTACGAGGTTTACTTTATAACGGACTCACGGTCTTATGGACTTTTATTTATGAACTTAAAAGATAAATTACAAATGTTCTCCAACCGGCTGACGAAGGTTTATCGTCACCGGAGCAAGCAGTCGCGAAGTATGGGTGTTTCCTGTTATCGTTTGTATGACCGTGATTTGCCTGAGTTTCCAATATCTGTGGATTTTTATGAAGGGAAGTTGTGTGTGAGTGAGTATCGCGCAAAGCATGGCATGACGGAGGAGGAACACCAAGAATGGCTGGAAGGAACGATACAGGTTCTTTCTGAAGTATTGCAGATTGATGATGCAAATATTTTCACCAAAGAACGCAGAAGAAAAACAGATCGGTTGTCGCAGTATGAAAAAACTGCTGAAGAAAAAGTATTTTTTGAAGTGAAGGAATCGGGTTTGAATTTTCTGGTGAATCTTTCAGATTATCTCGATACAGGGTTGTTTCTGGATCATCGTTTAACCAGACAAATGGTAAAAGCGGAATCTGAAGGGAAGGATGTATTGAATCTGTTTGCCTATACCGGCTCATTCAGTGTGTATGCGGCTGCAGGAAGCGCGTCATCAGTGACAACCGTTGATTTATCCAATACATATATCGATTGGGCGAAAAAGAATTTTCAGCTGAATAACATCAATGATCCGAAAAAACATCATTTTATTGTAGAGGATGTGAAGCAATATTTACGAGAAGCACTGCCTGCTACATTTGATCTGATTGTGATGGATCCGCCTACGTTTAGCAACAGCAAGAAGATGAAAGATATTCTAGACATTCAGCGCGACCATGCTGAGCTAATCAATGATGCAATTCGTTTATTGCGACCGGGAGGTATTCTTTATTTCAGTACGAATGCCCGCAAGTTTGAGCTGGATATAAATGCGCTTGATACAAAATTGATAAAAGATATTACCCGGCAGACAACCCCTTTCGATTTTGAAGGAAAATTATTACGCTGGTGCTGGAGGATGGGGTAACTGTTATCGGTTATCGGTGTTTGGAGTATTGCTTTATTACAACCATTACAACTATGATTGCCAACATAACAATGATAACTTTTAAGTTTTGCTCTTATATTGCATCATAAAACGATTGCTAAATGAATAAGGTTGTTGCAGGTGCCTCAGATGCTATCTATGATATACAAGATGGCGCTACCCTCATGTTAGGAGGTTTTGGTTTATGTGGTATTCCCGAAAATTGTATTGATGCACTGGTGGAAAAAGGAGTTAAAAATCTTACCTGTATTTCAAATAATGCCGGCGTGGATGATTTTGGAATTGGTTTGATGTTACAGCGAAAGCAGGTGAAGAAAATGATTTCCTCATATGTTGGCGAGAACGCGGAATTTGAAAGACAGTTACTCAGCGGAGAGCTGGAAGTAGAACTCATTCCTCAGGGAACACTTGCAACACGTTGCATGGCTGCGGGTTACGGGATGCCTGCGGTATATACACCCGCAGGTGTTGGCACCGAAGTAGCAGAAGGAAAAGAATCAAGACAATTTAACGGAAAAGAATATTTACTCGAGTATGCATTTGATGCCGACTTCGCCATTGTAAAAGCATGGAAAGGAGATACCCAGGGCAATCTGATTTTTAAGGATACCGCACGCAATTTTAATCCGCTGATGGCGATGGCAGGAAAAATTACCATTGCAGAAGTAGAAGAACTGGTGGAAGCAGGTGAACTTGATCCCAATCAAATTCATACTCCGGGCATTTACATTCATCGCATTTTTCAAGGAAAAGATTATCAAAAGCGAATTGAGCAGCGCACAATACGCAAGCGCGGATAATCTTTATTCAATTTATCATTTCAACATCATTGATATATGGCACTCAGCAAAGAACAAATTGCACAACGCATTGCAAAAGAATTGAAGAATGGTTATTATGTAAACCTCGGCATTGGCATACCCACGCTGGTTGCAAATTATATTCCTGCAGGTATGCATGTTGTTTTACAAAGTGAAAATGGGTTGTTAGGAATGGGACCCTTTCCTTTTGAAGGAGAAGAAGACCCCGATTTAATCAATGCAGGTAAACAAACGATTACGACGGTTCCCGGTTCTGCTTTTTTTGATAGCGCGATGAGTTTTGGGATGATACGTGCAGGCAAAGTAGACTTAACTGTTTTAGGTGCGATGGAAGTGAGTGAGCGTGGAGACATTGCCAACTGGAAAATTCCGGGAAAGATGGTGAAGGGGATGGGCGGAGCGATGGACCTTGTTGCTAGTGCAAGAAATATTATTGTGGCGATGATGCATACCAACCCGAAAGGAGAGAGCAAGCTATTGCCTGCATGTACATTGCCACTGACAGGAAAAGGATGTGTGAAGAAGATTGTAAGTGACCTTGCGGTGCTGGATGTAACGGAGGAAGGTTTTGTGTTGCTTGAACGAGCCCCCGGTGTATCCGTAGAAGAGATTCAATCCAAAACAGCCGGTAAACTGATTGTAAAAGGATCTGTTCCGGAAATTTCGTTTGCCTCATAGAAATGATGCCGTACGTATTTATCAGTATTTTTCTTCTTTAATTTTCAGTAATGTGTCTTTTCTTATATCAGACTTTAGTTTTGCTGATAAAGTTGTAATTTCCTTAGTCATTATTTTTTATCAATTGAATTAAGCTTTCAGGGATTTGCCTATATAAGTCTGATTCTTTCATCATTATGCTGTTTCTGAGACACATTGTTTGCAGTTTGTTTTTTTTATTTCTTGTCATTCAGGAAATCAGGTCGCAGGTAGTGCTTAATGAGGTGATGGTACGTCCTACAGGTCCAACATCTACGCCCCCAAATGGATTAATTTATACCGGGAGTGCAGAATACATTGAACTATACAATACAGGATGCGAGCCGGTGAATGTTGCCGGATATTTCATTGCGATGAGGCAGGTTTTTTCAAGCATTTCTTCCGGCGGCACTTTTCGTATTCCGAACGTGCCGGCAGCTATTATTCCGTCAAAAGGTCATCTTGTACTCGGTCCGGCAACTGCCGGAGATGTGGATATCAATATGGCTGATCCTGCATATCAAAATCTGATTTGTCAGTATGGAAGTGGCCCTGTGCCGGGTAATTTTGTGCTGGCCAACGATGATGGATGGTGTGGATTGTATGATGCAAATGGGCGTCCTGTTGATGCTTTGTACTGGACAGGCAATGCAGCAAATCTCAATACATTGAATGGTGATTACGGAGGAGTGATTTGTTTACCAACCGGCAGCCTTCCATCTTCATTGCCCAACCCACAGCAAATTAATACCCAGTTTCCCGGTCTTATAAAATATGTTGGCGATAATTTTTTCTCGGGAGGTACTCCGGTTAGCAGAAATCCTGATGGGGGCAATTGGGTCAGAAATCTTTCTCCATCCATCAATAATTCTTCGGCAAGAGGCAACTGCAATGCATCCTGTTATGTAAAAGGTCCTGCAATCGTTGGTTTTTCTTATGGAGCCACTCAATTATGCGGAAAGGGAACTGCAACACCCACAAATGTTTCCGGCTTTACGTTGGGCGGGACTTATTCTGCACCAACAGGAATTTTAATAAATCCGCAAACAGGTGTGA
>JBIIPV010000061.1:0-5740 GCA_044342435.1 Lacibacter sp.
TGTAAGGACCTGTTTGTTCGAAAAGACTGTATCTTATTCCGTAATTGATTTTTAATTTAGGATGAATATCCCAGTCATCCAATATATATGCAGCCCACTCATTGGCAAATTTGTTATTAACCGCTCTTGGTTCAAATACCTGATCACCACTTCTTCCTGAAGTAGTTTGCGGATTGAAACGATGGCGGGTACCTATCAAGCCAAATTTAATCTGATGCCCGGCTCCGGGATTGGCATCAAAGTCAATTTTTGCAGTGAGGTCTCTGATCGCCGAATTAAAATTCACTTCAAAATTATTCTGAGCTCCTCCGAATGCAAAGCGATAATCATTCCATACCACTGAAGTATTAGCAAACAAACGGGCATTGAACACATGATTCCATCTCAGTGTAGCCGTTGAATTTCCCCAGGGAATGCGTGCGTTGAATGACCGTTCAGCATTTTTAAAATTAAATACATCTTTCCCAAAATATCCACTCACATAGAACCTGTCACGATCAGAAAAACGATAATTGAATTTTGCGTTTAAATCATAGAAATAATACCCCGAACCATAAAAAGCACTTTCTTTTCTAATGAAAGGTCTTGTAAGTACATCAATATAAGTTCGTCGTGCCGAAATCATATAAGATGCTTTCTCTTTGACAACCGGGCCCTGAATACTCAAACGGGATGATATCGTTCCGATTCCTCCTTCTGCCTGAAATGTTTTGTTGTTTCCATCTTTCATGGAGATATCGACCACGCTGCTGATTCTTCCGCCGTAATTTGCCGGCATGCCGCCTTTGATGAGACTAACGTTTTTCAAAGCATCGCTGTTGAATACGGAGAAGAAGCCGAATAAATGACCAGGATTATACACAACGGCATCATCCAACAAAATCAGATTTTGATCAGGTCCTCCTCCCCTCACATACAACCCACTGTTGCCTTCACCTGCATTACGAACACCTGGTAAAAGTTGCAAAACTTTGAGCGGATCCACTTCGCCTGCCAATGCCGGAACGGAACGAATGCGATTCATACTTAAATCCACCCTGCCCATCTGTGCAGATTCAACATTGTTGATTCGTTTGTCTGCCCGTATAATCACCTCCTGCGTCTCTGCCACTTTTGGAACAAGCATGAAATTCATTTGCTTGTTCTCATTCATATCAACAGAAGATAACAGTGTAGCATAACCGATATGCGTCACAACAACCGTGTAATTACCCGGGGTCAGCGAAATGGAATAGAAGCCGTACGCATTCGACTGCACTGTGATTTTCTTTTCCTTGATGAGAATGGTAGCACCAATAATTGACTCGTTGCCTGTACTGTCGCGCACATAACCACTGAGTGTAATTTTCTGTGCATTTACGAAAGAAGAGAGTAGCAGAAAAAGGAAAACTGTCAGGAACTTCATTAAATCTGAGATGTTTTTCAAGGAAGAAAAATTCTATTCAAAAAAAAGATCTTCTTTTATTTCTCCGCAAGTAAGCATCTTTTTGCCAAAATAGGGATTCATGATGCTGTCTGCAGCACTAAGCCAGTAAGCGCCTCTGTCGTTAAATGCCATTGGACAATACTGATAGTATGCATGAATGCCATTAGGTTTGAGTGTTTGTATCAGGTCATAAACAGACTGGCTTACCTGCTCAAAACTTTCTCTTTGTTTTTCAATATCACTTTCCTTCAAAATTGTAGCAAGTGCAGTTTGCATGTCAGCAGGCTTGTCTTTTACTGTCTGGAAAATCAGAGAATCTTTGGCTGCCAAGGCATTGAAAGAAAATCCGGTCAGGATGCTGTTGAAAGAAACTGATGCACTGCGAATAGATGCTGTATCAGATTTTACAAATGCATCTTTAAGGTCATAATAGTTGTTGAGTAAAATTTTGAAAGAATCAGTAAAAGCCGGGGAATAAGTATTGCCCTTACTGGCAATGGATTTATTTTCTTTTTCAGATTCATTTTCCCCGCTATGACTTTTGTCTTCTTCCTGACAGGAAGCGAAAGCAATAGCCATCAAGCATATAAAATAGAAGAAATATTTTTTCATGATTATTCCATTATTGATTAATTAATAATTAGCAAAATAAGTTTACAAAGGTAAGAAAGTAAAAGAGAGTGCAGTAAACTGTAAATTTGCGGAGATTTTTAAACTATGCTGGCAGGTTTTCAAAATGTAACATTCGAATTTGGTGCGCGCCCCATTGTGCAGGACGCGACCTGGCATATACATCCCGGTGAACGAATTGGCCTGGTTGGATTCAATGGCACCGGGAAGTCAACGCTATTAAAATTATTAGTGGGCGAATACCTGCCCTCTCAGGGTGAGGTGATACGGAGCAGGCAAACAAGCATCGGATACCTGCACCAGGACCTGCTGAGTTTTGATACCGGCGAGTCCATCTTACAAGTTGCATTGGGTGCATTTGAAGAAGTATTGAACCTTGAAAAAGAAATTGAATTACTAGGCAAACAGCTTGAGGAGGATTCTGAAAATGAAAATATCCTGCATGCTTATTCGGATGCACTCCAAAAAATGGACACCCTTGATGGATATAATATCCATCATCGTACAGAAGAAATTTTACAAGGACTTGGCTTTAACCCTTCCGACCTCAAAAGACCATACAAGGAATTCAGCGGAGGATGGCGGATGCGGGTGCTACTGGCTAAAATGATTTTGAAACAGCCCGATCTTCTGTTACTTGACGAGCCTACCAACCACCTCGACATGCCCAGTATAGAATGGCTGGAAAAATACCTGCTGCATTACCAGGGATCAGTCGTGATTGTGTCACACGACAGGTGGTTTTTAGATAGGATGGTCAATAAAATTGTGGAAGTATTTCAGCAGCGCCTTCATGTATACACCGGCAATTATAGTTTTTACCAGGAGGAAAAAGTGCTTCGGATGGATTTACAGCAGAAAGCGTTTGAAAATCAGCAGGATTACATTCGCCAGCAGGAGCGATTCATCGAAAGATTTCGCGCCAAAGCATCAAAGGCTGCTGCAGCGCAATCGGCCATTAAAAGATTAGATAAACTGGACATCATTGAAGCACCCGTGAATGAGCGACCTGATATCCGCATCAATTTTTCCGTAGAAAAAATTCCCGGTAAAGTTCTTTGTGAACTGAAAGAAGTATCAAAAAATTTCGGCGAACTGCAAATATTAAACCTTGCTGATGCAGAAATTGAGCGAGGAGATAAAATTGCGCTGATTGGTGCTAACGGAAAAGGAAAATCAACCTTGCTGCGGATCGTTGCCGGCACGGAGCCGCTTGCCGGCGAGCGCAAATGGGGACACAACGTGGAAGAAAGCATGTATGCACAGCATCAGCTTGAATCATTAAATCTCCAACACACTTTACTGGAAGAATTACAACAATGCGGAAGTAAAAAAACAGATCAGGAGTTGCGCACATTACTCGGTTGCTTTTTATTCAGTGGAGAAGATGCTGATAAAAAAATCAAAGTATTAAGCGGCGGAGAGAAAGCGCGTATCGCTTTGGCTAAAACAATCATCAGTAAAGCAAATTTTCTATTATTGGATGAGCCTACGAATCACCTTGATATGCATTCAGTAGAACTGCTGATTGAAGCTTTGAACCGATACCAAGGCAGTTATGTATTGGTGAGTCACGACAGGTATTTTGTATCACGTACCGCCAATAAAATCTGGGAAATTGCTGAAGGAAAAATAAAAGTATTCAAAGGGAATTACACAGAATACCTTGAATGGAAAGAACGGATGCAGCAAAGAGAGAAGGAAGTAAAAGAAGACCCCAAAATCAAAGAAAAACCTGAACCCGTTGCAACCCCTGCCCCCACCCCGCCAACAAATGTGCCGGTTAACAAGGAACTTAAAAAAGAACTGGCTCGTTACCGCAAACAAACCGAGCAGTTGGAAGAACAACTGAAATTGATTCGCGAAAAGATGAATGCACTTGAACTGCAACTCGCTGATCCTTCAACCTATTCCGACAAAGAAAAATTCAAACAGGCCGAAACAGCCTATGCAACCGCTCAGAAAGAAGCAGAAAAAACGAATGCCGCCTATGAGGCTGCATTTGAAAAAATGATTGAGCTCGAAGAAAAAGCGAATTGAAATGCAGGGTAAAACCGAATAATCCATGATACAGACTAACCGAAACAAGATCCTTCGCTTCGCCCAGGACTAACTGCCAACCGTTAACACTTCTCTTGTCTTTTCCGTCACCTTAAACCGGTCATCAATTCTTTTTCCAACAACCCATACAATCCGATTCTCCGATTCAAGAACCCATACATGTGATTTCTCTGCCATCGACAATTTTAAATCAATCATAAACCGGGCAATCTTTTTCTTTTTAGGCATCCCCAAAGGATAAAAATAATCACCCGCTTTCACGCGCCTTAGTATTAAAGGATAAACAATATCCTTTGCATCCAGATTGGCAATCAATGGATCATCTTTTATTTTAACCTTGTCGCCAGTTGTATTTTTAAATGTCAACTTGCCGCCGGGATAAACCAATTCTTTCGTAGTCCTTTCAATTAAAAAAAGTTCTCCTTCGTCGACAGGCAGAATAGAAAGTATCAGGTGATTTCTGTGACGAATCAAACGATATTCGCTCTCTGCTGCTTTCACCCACCTACCTGAAGAAGAATCACAGAGATGCATTAAATCCAGCAATTGCTTCTCCGTAAAACCATACGGATGCAATAGCTCAAACCATAGTGCACTGTTGGCCTGCTTTTTCATTTGTGCAACAGGCAAATGCCAGTCATGCCCTTTCTTCACCATCAACTTCTTCTTCATCATTTCCACACCCTGATGATAAAGTTCATCTATCGACTCATATCTTTCTATTGCATGTAAAAGTGATTGTCTGATACCGGGATACACCTTTTCCAGCTTAGGCAAAATTTCATACCGAAGGTAATTTCGGGTATACGCAGTCGTTAAATTCGAACTATCTTCTCTCCAGAGCAAATCATGTTCCTTCGCGTAACCTACCAGTTCTTCTTTAAAAAAAGGCAACAATGGACGTCTGATGATATCGCTTTTTGCCGGAATACCGGTCAATCCCTTTAACCCGGTTCCCCTGAAAAACTGCATCAGCATGGTTTCAATATGGTCGTCGGCGTGATGGGCGGTGAGTAAACAAACCGAAGATATACCGGAAGCAAGCTGCCGTTCTGCCATCTCCTGAAACCAGTTGTAACGCAATCGTCTCGCTACTTCCTGCACTGAACCTCCTGCTGTTTCCTGCTCCCGACCCACATCAAAACGCTGAACAAATACTTCTTTCCCATAATTCAGCGCAAGCTGTCTGACAAACATTTCATCCCCTTCACTCTCCTCCCCTCTTAATTGAAAATTACAATGCAGCAAAACAACATCATAACCGGCACGAATGCAAAGATCCGTAAGGACTACACTATCCAATCCGCCACTAACGGCAATCAACAACCGATCCTTCTCCGAAATGAAGCTGGTTTGCTGAAGATGAGCTTTGAATTTATTTAGAAGTGACATCGAATCTTTGTAATTGTGAAGTTATGAGAAGTTATCTAAGTCATAATACCTATAACGCTTTCGTAGCTCCGACTTATGAATTAAGGATATTTTGAGGGTTAAAGTTTTTTCTCTTAAAAATCTTCTTACCCATTATCACCATTATCGAGATGTTTCGCTTACGCTCAACATGACGACCTGTAATAACAATAACAAACAAACAAACAACCAACAACTAATAAACCATCTCCT
>JBIIPV010000125.1:0-4503 GCA_044342435.1 Lacibacter sp.
AGAAGAAAAAGACAAACGCTACCACCAGGTGATGCTGGCAAAAAATGAAACCGGCTATAAAAATCTGGTTAAACTCACCTCACTGGGCTTTACGGAGGGGATGTACAGCAAATACCCGCGGATCGACAAAGAATTGATTCATAAATACCACGAAGGGTTAATTGCCACTACTTGTTGTTTAGGCGCATGGGTGCCTCAAACCATTCTCACCAAAGGAGAAGAGGAGGCCGAAGAAGAATTCAAATGGTGGCTGAATATTTTTCAAGATGATTTCTATGTGGAATTGCAGCGCCACAATATGGAAGAGCAAAATAAAGTGAATGCCATCCTGGTTAAGTTTGCCCGTAAATACAATGTAAAAATCATCGCCAGCAACGATTCACATTATGTGGATCAATCTGATTTCAATGCACATGATATTTTACTTTGTATCAACACCGGAGAAAAGTTGGCAACACCTGCACTCAGGGAATTCAGCGATGACGATATCAACGTAAAAAACAAACGTTTCGCCTTCCCAAATGATCAGTTCTTTTTTAAGTCAACCGCGCAAATGAAAGATCTCTTTCAGGATTTGCCGGAAGCCATCGACAACACCAATGAAATAGCAGGAAAAGTAGATGTGCTGAATCTGAAAAAAGATATTCTCCTGCCTGCTTTCCCTCTTCCCAAAGCTGCAGCAAACCGATACAGTGAAATATCCGAAGACATCAGAGAGCGACTCGATTTTGAACTGTTCACCATTAAAACGATGGGGTTTGCGGGTTACTTTCTGATTGTGAGTGATTTCATCAAAGCCGGCCGCGACCTCGGTGTATTTGTTGGACCCGGTCGTGGTTCCGCTGCAGGCAGTGCTGTTGCTTATTGCATTGGCATCACCAACATCGACCCCATTAAATACAACCTGCTGTTTGAACGTTTCCTCAACCCCGATCGTAAGTCGATGCCGGATATCGATACCGACTTCGATGATTCAGGTAGACAGAAAGTGATCGACTATGTAGTAGAAAAATACGGCCGAAACCAGGTGGCACAAATCATCACCTATGGTACAATGGCTGCCAAAATGAGTATCAAAGATGTTGCCCGTGTGATGGATCTGCCTTTAGCTGAAAGCAATGCACTTGCAAAACTAATACCTGATAAACCCGGCATCAGTTTAAAGCGTGTATTACATGCACCATTAAAAGGTGAAAAAAGTTTATCCACCAAAGAGAATCTTCAAGGAGAGGACCTTGAGACAGTCAAAAAAATAAGAGAGATTTACGAAGGAGAAAGCCTTGCTTCAAAGGTGTTACATGAAGCAGAAATTTTGGAGGGCTCCGTACGCAATACCGGTTTACATGCGGCGGGTATCATCATCGCACCAAAGGACCTGACAGAACTGATTCCGGTTTGTAAATCAAAAGACTCGGAACTACTCGTAACGCAGATTGAAGGAAATATCATTGAAGATGCAGGTGTTATTAAGATGGACTTTCTGGGATTGAAAACACTGACCATCATCAAAAACGCATTGCAACTGATCAAAGAAAACCACAACGTGGAAATTGACATTGATCTGATACCTCTTGATGATGCAAAAACATTTGAATTGTATCAACGGGCTGATACAATCGGCACGTTTCAGTTTGAAAGTCCGGGCATGCAGAAATATTTAAAAGAACTAAAGCCGGATCAGTTTGCGGATCTGATTGCGATGAATGCCTTGTACCGACCCGGACCTATGTCGTACATCCCAAACTACATCGACAGAAAACACGGGAAGGAAGAAATCTCTTATGATCTTCCTGCTATGGAAGAACATTTGAAAGAAACTTATGGCATCACCGTGTATCAGGAACAGGTGATGTTGCTCGCTCAAAAACTTGCCGGATTCAGCAAAGGAGATGCGGATGTGCTTCGTAAAGCGATGGGTAAAAAAGACCGGGCGACTCTTGATAAACGCAAAAGTCAGTTTATTGATGGCGCCAAATCGAAAGGTCATCCTGAAGACAAACTTTTAAAAATCTGGACCGACTGGGAGTCGTTTGCCGAATATGCGTTCAACAAATCACATTCAACCTGCTATGCATTTGTGGCATACCAGACAGCCTACTTGAAATCGCATTACCCGGGAGAATACATGAGTGCCGTTCTGAACAATGCGGGCAGCATTGAAAAAATCACCTTCTTCATGGAAGAATGCAGAAGAATGGGTTTAAAAGTACTCGGCCCTGATATCAATGAATCGCAGTCCGGATTTGCAGTAAACAAGGAAGGAGTTATCAGACTTGGTCTAGGAGGTTTAAAAGGTGTTGGAGAAAATGCTGTAGAATCCATTGTGGAGGATCGAAAGAAAAGCGGACCTTTTAATGATATTTTCGACTTCATTAAAAGAATCAACCAGCGTGCTGTGAATAAAAGATCGCTGGAAAACCTCGTTTATGCAGGCGCGTTTGATTGCTTTAAAGAAATGCACCGGGCCCAATATTTTTACGTACATCCGGGAGAAATGCATTCAGGACTCGAGCGCATCATCAGTTTTGGAAACAGATACCAGGCAAACCAGACTCAAAATACCAATACCTTATTCGGAGAAGCGATGATGATGGATGTACCTCCTCCGAAAATACCTAATTGTGAAATGTGGACGCTGACAGAAACACTCAACCACGAAAAAGAAATCTCAGGGATGTTCATCAGCGGTCACCCACTGGATCATTTCCGTTTTGAACTGATGTACTACCGCATCACCCCTATCTCCGATTTCAATGAATTTAAAGATGCAATCCAAATTCAAAAAAACCCACTTACTCCATTCAGGCTGGCAGGTTTGATAACCGACACACAACACCGCATCACCAAAACCGGAAAACAGTTTGGCATCTTCACCATTGAAGATTATAATGGCAAAACGGAGATGGCTGTTTTCGGGGAAGATTATGTAAAATTCAAAGAACACTTCAGCAACGGAGCGGTTGTTTTTGTAATGGGTGCATTCAAAAACAGGTGGAACAAAGAAGGTGACTTCGAATTCAAAATGGAAAAAGTATTGTTACTGGAAACCATCAAAAAAATGATGACCAAAAAAGTCACCATTAAAATTGAACCCCGATTTGTTTCGGAAAAACTCATTTCATTTCTTGAAAATAACATCAAAAACAACCCGGGTAAAACCAGTCTGCAGGTTGAATTATTCGACCCGGCCGACTCCTGGAAAATCAGTTTATTCACTGCAGAAAAAGGTGTCGAAATGAACGATGAACTCACAGAATACCTGCTCAATAGCCCCGAACTTGAGGTGTCTGCTCTAACATTGTAAGTATGATATTTGTATGACTACCTGTCAAACCACATTTTATCAGTTCTGACGAAAAAGATGTAAACAGGTGTGGATAATGACAAAACTACATATACAATCATTTGGAGTTAAATTTGCGTTCTTAAATAAAAAACCTAAATAAATATGGCACTTCAATTCACAGATGCAAATTTTGAGACAGACGTTCTCAAATCAGATAAACTGACCGTTGTTGATTTCTGGGCCGAATGGTGTGGCCCCTGCCGTGCTATTGGTCCGGTTATTGATGAACTATCAAAAGAATACACAGGTAAAGTAAACGTTGGCAAAGTAAATGTTGACGAAAATCCGCAGGTGAGTATGAACTTCGGTATTACATCCATCCCTGCTATCCTTTTTATTAAAGGAGGTGAGGTTGTTGACAAACTGGTAGGTGCGCAGCCGAAAGCAAATTTTGTAAAGAAAATTGAGCAGCATATCTAATCAACATCAAAGAAAATAATTTAGCCGAATCCCGCTTCTACAGCGGGATTTTTTTTATAGTTGTACACAGGATTTCTACATCCCTGATATAATTGTACTATGTATGATAAAAACGATCTATATTCGAAACAATTAAGCACGATTATGGCACTACAATCTGAAACAAAATTCATTTCTTCCCATAGTGAAGGTGCTGTATATCTCGATCCTGTTAAAAATCATCATTTATTTATATCAACCGGATCTCACCAAAGGAACGATATCATTTGTCATTTTACTGCCAGAGAAATATGTATAACGCCAAGCAGATTTACAGTGCAGGCAGATGAAACCAAACACATCCTCCTTTCTCCGGAACACCTGCAATACATCAATCACAGCTGTCGCCCAAATGCCTTTTTTGATGTAGACAACTTACAGCTTGTTGCATTGAGAGAAATTGAAGAAGGAGATGAAATCACTTTTTTCTATCCTTCATCCGAGTGGAAAATGTCTGAAACATTTACCTGTAATTGCGGCGAACACAATTGTCTCGGAGCAATTAGCGGAGCAGCAAACATTCCAAAATCAATCATCAATCAATACAAACTGACTCAGTTCATTCAATCAAAATTGAATAAAGATCATTGAGGATAGTTACTATCTTTAAATATGCAAACTAACCCATTGCATTTAACCGCCCCGCCGGATCAGCCATATTTTATATGGGTGCTGGCTCCCCATCTGCATACAGAAGA
>JBIIPV010000062.1:0-5646 GCA_044342435.1 Lacibacter sp.
TTACTGGTGAAAGTCACTTTCATCAGGTCATTCTCAACAGTTGTCAACTGCTCAGGATCCTTGCTGGCAACCAATGTCCCGGGTTTTACTATTGTTGTATCCTGAGATTTAGAACTGTCAACAACAGGTAAAGCTTGTTTTCTTTTTTCAGCTTCCAGCTTTGTCAGTGAATCTTTCACTCTTGCTACGGAGTCTTCAACTCTTTTCTTTTCTGTCAGGTAAGCAGCCTGATCTTTATTTGTAAAGAAAATATAACCAAAAAGGAGTGCCATCAGCAGAACAAACCCGATGACTGTATTCTTATCAAAATTCATTGATTCATCATTTTAAAGAATGCAAAAACTTTATTTCTAACAAACATCGCTTAAAATCAATATTTATTAAAAGTGGACAAAGGTAGGTAAAGATGATGTACAACAGGGAAAAGGAAATCAGGTCCATTCCTTTTGCAACTGGGTGGTTTTACCCGGTGATTTTTTTTCAGAAAAATCTTTCGCTGCATGGATGAAATGAACAAACAACGGCGCCGGACTCTCCACTGTACTTTTGAGCTCAGGATGAAACTGAACGCCAATGAAAAATGGATGTGAAGCGTATTCGATCATCTCTACCAATCCTGTTTCAGGATTTTTTCCGCTTGCTTTCATGCCGGCTTTTTCAAAAGCAGCCAGGTATTGATTATTGAACTCGTACCGATGACGGTGACGTTCGGTCACATTCAGCCGGTCGTAAATTTGATGTGCAAGGGTACCCTCTGTAATTTGACAGGGATAAGAGCCCAGCCTCATTGTACCTCCTTTATGGGTAATGTTTTTTTGCTCCTCCATCATATTGATCACAGGATCAGGAGTTGCAGGCTCCATCTCAAATGAATGAGCCTTCTTTAACCCAAGTACATTTCTGGCAAACTCCACACAGGCCATTTGCATACCAAGGCATATGCCGAAAAATGGAAGTCCATTTTCACGAGAGTAGCGTATCGCTGTAATTTTCCCTTCAATGCCCCTGTTACCAAAACCCGGAGCCACCAGCAATCCATCCAGTCCGCTCAGTTTTTCGGCTACATTTTCATCTGTGAGATCTTCACTGTGCACATTCACAACATTCACTTTACATTCATTGATAGCCCCTGCATGAATGAAACTCTCAAGTATTGATTTATATGCATCCTGTAATTCGATGTATTTTCCGATTAATCCGATACTTACCTGGGTTTTGGGATATTTTAATTTATCCAGAAAATGCTTCCAATTTGTCAGATCAGCGTCAGGGAAAATAGTAACATTCAACTTTTTCAAACAGATTACATCGAGTTTCTCTTTTAACATCAACAAAGGAACCTCATAAATCGTAGAAGCATCTCTTGCCTCGATCACAGCTTCTTGTTTGACGTTGCAGAATAGAGCAATCTTTTTCCGGATTTCCGAACTGAGCGGCTTTTCAGTTCTGCAAACAATGATGTCGGGATGAACACCTTCCTGACTCAGCAGCTTTACACTATGCTGAGTGGGTTTGGTTTTTAGTTCTTTGGCCGCTTTGAGATATGGAATGAGGGTGAGATGCACCACCAGGCAATCGCCTTCTGGGAGCTCCCACTGTATCTGACGTACCGCTTCCACAAAAGGCAATGATTCAATATCGCCAACTGTTCCTCCGATTTCGGTGATCACAATATCAAAATTATCTTCAGTGCCGAGCAACATCATTCTTCGTTTAATCTCATCCGTTATATGAGGAATGACCTGAACAGTTTTACCCAGGTAGGCACCCTCTCTCTCTTTATTGATAACAGTTTGATAAATCCTTCCTGTGGTTACATTGTTTTTCTGGGAAGTCGGGAGGTTGAGAAAACGTTCGTAATGCCCCAAATCAAGATCTGTTTCAGCACCGTCTTCCGTTACATAACATTCCCCATGCTCATATGGATTAAGCGTACCGGGATCGACATTGATATAAGGATCAAATTTTTGAATAGTTACTTTGAAACCTCTTGCCTGTAAAAGCTTTGCGAGTGATGCTGCAATGATTCCTTTTCCTAAAGAAGATGTAACGCCTCCGGTTACAAAAATATACTTGGCCATTTAAACAGATTTTGAGGTTTAGTGACCATCCTGCAAGCAAATAAGAAAAATATAACGGAGGTCGTGCAAACCTACAACGAATTTCGTTGTGAAAAAAAATACATTCAAGTGTATGTGGAAAATGAGAGGAAATTATTTTCCTACAAAAACATGTTTTAAATCCAAACAAGCAATCAGATAAAGGCCTGAGAGTTTGCGAGCAGGTAGTGAGGCATCAAAAAACAATCGTTGACTGCTAAACTGATGATTCCATTCCAACCTTAATAATATACTTCTGTCCGGATTCCAGTCTAGATTGGCAGATAAATGATTCAGAAGAAATTTTTCTCCGCTAGGATCTTGATAAAGCACATTTTGCGGGTCTGCTATTTTTTCGGCACGCAATAAGAAAGCAAATTTGTCGTGAATCATAGAATGCCGGTATTGCGCCAAAAATGCATTCCATACATAAAGGCCCTTCGCTTGCGTACGATCTTGGAACCCGATGTCCCAACCAATTTGTAAAAGATCTTTATTCCCTATTTGAACGGTTACATAAGAATTTGAATAAATCCTGGTTTTTTCTTCATTCCCAACTTGTACTTTACCAATAAAACTACTGTTATTGATGGCAATCTTTTGATCAGGGGAATACTGTATTTGCATTCCCCAGTTAGCGCCCAGCCTATTCAAGGGAGCACTTATACGTTGCCAGCCATTCAAAGCAAGCATGGAGAGATACCATTTTGCAGAAGGACGGTAAGAAATCCGAATGCCTGTTTCGTAATAGGGTGTTTGATCAGATACCAATGCCCTGGTGGCAGCAAAATTTTCTTTACCAATATATGATTCAGCACCAATATGAGAAGGAAAAACACCTGCATCCAACCAAAGCTGTTCTTTTCGCATTAAGCGATAGCCGGCATAAGCTTCACCTATATTTCTTGCCCAGGCCTTTTCCTGAACGAGATTTCTTTTGGGATAGGTTCCGGCAATAATCGCCGCACTTGTCCGAAACCTGGGGCTTTCGTATTTCAAACGAATCGCAGCCATGTTCAATGCCGGTTTATTCTGATTTGAATAATGATAAATAAACCCCGGTCTTTCTCTTAGTGTCGTATTCCCAGGCACCCAGGATGCATACCCTTCTGCGTAGGCTTGAATTACCAGGGAATCCTTTCTGCTCTCCTGCGCTGTTGCGTTGTGAACAAAAAGAAATACAAATATTCCGGCAATAGAAAGTTTTAGTGACTGAAGCATAATCAGATACTTTCAAAACTTGCTTTGATGCCTCTTATTAGCGAAGAACTAAATCCACGATGTTCCATTTCATTTAACCCTGCAATGGTACAACCCTTGGGTGTTGTTACTTTATCAATTTCCTGCTCAGGATGTGTGCCTTTCTGAATCAACAATTCAGCTGCCCCGTTCACAGTTTGAGCAGCAATCAGCGTTGCTGTTTTGGCATCAAAACCTATTTCAATACCTCCTTGAATGCTGGCGCGTATGTAACGAAGCGCGAATGCAATTCCACAGGCACCCAGTACCGTGGAAGCATCCATCAATTTTTCTTCAATTAATGCCACCCTTCCAAGCTGTGAAAATAAATCATGCACATAATCAAGCTGATCCTGACGGACGTTTTTTACAGAGAGGCAAGTCATGCTCTCACGAATAGCGATGGCTGTGTTTGGCATTGCGCGCACAATTGGCAAAGAAGCGCCAACCCATTCCTGCATTTCAGATATCGGAACACCTGTTACCACACTAATCAGAATATGACGCTGGGCGTCCAGTTTTTCACGAAGAGAGCTCAATACATCTTTGATCTGATAAGGTTTAACGGCGACTATGACCAGGTCGGCATAAGACAATGCTTCATCATTATCAGGGGTAACAAGTACTCCCTTTGCTTCAATCTCTGCAAGAGTTTTAATATTTCTTTTGGAGATAATGATATGTTCAGGCAAACTGAATCCACTAACGATTAAACCTTCTGCAATGGCAGTGCCCAGATTACCTCCGCCAACAATGGCTATCTTTTTGTTCATATATAATTTCGTTTGAAGAGACAAAATAGAAAAAGATCAGAGAAAACAAAGAATGATTTAATAATACTTATTCGTGCTAAGATAATGCTTCACATAATCATCTACTCCATCTTCCAGACTTGTAAAGGGAACATTGTATCCTTCGCCCTTTAATTTAGTCATGCGTGCTTCTGTAAAATACTGATATTTATCTCTGATATCTTCCGGCATATCAATGAAATCAATCGCAGGTTCCAGATTCAGCGCTTTAAAGACAGCAACAACCAGATCGTAGAAAGTGCGGGCCTGCCCGGTTCCCAGATTGTATATTCCTGAATGAATCACAGATTTTGATGATGATGTATCATATACATCAGCCAACTTCTTTGGTGTTTGCTCCATCATCCAGCCAATGACATCCACCACATCTTTCACATAAATAAAATCGCGTAATTGTTGGCCGTCTTTGAAATCAGGCCTGTGTGATTTAAACAACCGCACACGCCCTCCTTCTTTGATCTGATTAAAAGAATGAAAGATCACACTTGCCATTCTTCCCTTGTGAGATTCATTTGGGCCATATACATTAAAGAATTTTAATCCCGCCCAGAACGGCGGATGATCTTCCTGGTGGAGGATCCATTTATCCACTTCATTTTTGGAAACTCCATAAGGATTTAAAGGGGTGAGGTCATTGATGATTGAATGATCATCGTTATACCCTTTCGACCCGTCTCCGTAAGTGGCAGCTGAGGATGCATAGATGATAGGAACATTGTTGATGGTGCAGTATTGCCAGAGTTGCTGCGTGTATTCGACATTGAGATGCTGATGAACAGCATAGTCGAACTCGGTGGTGTCTGTTCTTGCTCCCAGATGAATCACATAGTCAATCACCGGCTTTTGCTCATATAACCATGAAAACAACTGCTCTCGTTCCACGCGACGCAGTATTATTTTATTTTTCAAATTGGGGGCTTTGTCGGCCCGTGAAAAATCATCCACCGCTATGATTTTCTGATAACCATGATCATGAAGCCAGCGGATCATGCAACTGCCTATGAAACCGGCCGCACCGGTAACAATAATAACCGATTGTTTATTCATCAGAAGAAATTATGTAAAGGAATCTGTAACCCATTTTGACGTAAACGAATGTAAAGATCTTCCGGAGGAATGATACTATTTATGATCAAAATCAGATTCAACAAAAAAAACAGTGAACGCTCTACACTTCAACAGCTTTTTGCATGATTAACTCTATGGCTTCATCATATATTTTTTTCCATTCCTCAACTGAACCCCAGTTTTCATTTTCAACAGAAACCAAACCGGGAGTCACTGCCCCTAACTGTTCAAAAGAAAAATCTTTCAATGTTTTTTTGAGATGATCAGCATTTTCAGGTTTGACAGAAACCAATACCCTGCTTTGTGATTCACCGAACCAGTAAGCATCGTTGCGAATGTCATTTTTTTGTTGTACTACTTCAAAGCCCAAGTTTCGGTTGAAAGAAGCTTCAAACAAAGCAGTGATCAATCCACCCTCAGTGAGGTCG
>JBIIPV010000063.1:0-5642 GCA_044342435.1 Lacibacter sp.
CGATCGC
Organism: Lacibacter sp.; assembly: GCA_044342435.1. GTDB lineage: Bacteria > Bacteroidota > Bacteroidia > Chitinophagales > Chitinophagaceae > Lacibacter. Next base: position 8 of record JBIIPV010000063.1, read on the forward strand.
ACCTCCGTAAAAACTTCTTGCAGTTGGCTCGTATTCGTCAATCAGTTGCATCGCCTTTACTTTGGGTGCACCGCTCAGCGTTCCTGCAGGAAACGTATCAGCAAGAATTTGCACCGGATTTGTATTCGCATCTACATCCCCAACCACCTTACTTACTAAATGAATCACATGGCTGTAGAAATGTACTTCTCGGTATTGCTCTACTTTTACATTATTGGTTAAGCGACTCAGGTCGTTTCTTGCCAGATCAACCAGCATCACGTGTTCTGCATTTTCTTTCGGGTCGTTGAGTAGTCGGGTTGCTTCTATCTGATCCTTCTCCGTATCACCTGTGCGTTTAAAAGTACCGGCAATCGGGTGTACGATGGCCTTCCCATTTTGAATGATTAATTGCGACTCGGGACTGGATCCCATTAAACGATAATCTCCGTAATCAAAATAAAAAAGATAAGGAGATGGATTAACACTTCTCAACGCACGATACACATTGAACTCATCTCCCCGGAATGATTGCTGAAAACGACGACTAAGTACAATCTGAAAAACATCGCCACGCATGCAGGAGGCTATTCCTTTTCGCACCATGGATACATAATCTTCATCCTTCATATTCGATGTTTCCTCTCCAAATGATTGAAATGGAAACTGAGGCACATCCCTGCTTTGAATCAAGCGAAGAATCGTATTTGATTCACTTTCAAATCCGGGAAAATGATTTTCCAACAGAAACAATTCATCTTTAAAATGATTGATGGCAATCACATACTGATAAAGCCGATAGCGCATGAGTCCGATTGGCTTTTCAGATTCATTTGAAATAGAAACCGATTCAAAAAAACGAACGGCATCGTAGGTTGTATATCCGTACAAACCCTGAGCATATCTTTCTTCTTTTGCTCCGGTACGTTGCGGATCAAACCTTGACATGAACAACCTGATTTGCTCCGGCAAATCGCCTTTCTGATCAGACAACTGCAATCCGACAGGTTGTTCACCCGGTAATTTGTATTCCAGATTATTTTTGTCAACCAGTTCAATCCCTGCAATCGCCTGAATACAGATAAAACTCCAGTTGTCCTGAGACGAATGATGATCAGAACTTTCCAAAAGAAGTGTATCTCTGAAACGATCTCGTAAGCGGAGATAAATACCTACAGGTGTGTGTACATCTGCAAGCATTTTCCGGATGCTTGTTTTAAATGTTATTTTTTCATTCATAATCATGTCTATCATCTAACAATAAAAAACCCCGGATGATCCGGGGCCTGTTATTTTTAAGTACATATAAAAATCATGCACAATACAGACCCGCAGGTTGTAATTGCCACCATTGAAAAGAAATATGTACCAGTAAATTCATTGAACAAAGATGTAATATCTGAAGATCAAAACAAAATTTTTTTCATACTCTCCAAAGATGACAAACGATTGTTTTAATTGTGTTTAATTTTTATGATTTAACAAGGTGCAGATAGAAAACAAAACATAATCTTTATCAATTTAAATGAATGATCATTTGTAATTTTGGTTATCACCTTAAATCAAAAAGCAAATGAAAACAATAAAAAATACCTTTTTCGCCACATTGGCTGTTTTGTTGATGTCATTTATTTCCTCTCACAATGAAGGGGATGCCATTATAGGTGTTTGGAAGAATGGCGAAGGAACCGGAATGGTGAAAATCTATAAAAATGGGGAGAAATACCAGGGCATGATCGTCTGGTTAAAAGAGCCCAACGATCCTGAAACAAGAAAACCTAAATTAGATAAGAATCATCCTGAAGAAAAAGTACGTAATCGCCCGGTTCTTGGGTTAATCAATACCTGGGGGTTTGTATATAAAGGCAACAAAGTATGGGATGATGGTAAAATTTACGATCCCAAAAACGGAAGTACTTATGAATGCACCATCACCATGAAAGACAACAATACCCTAGAAGTAAGAGGATATATCGGCATCTCATTGATTGGAAGAACGGATACCTGGACACGTCAGGTTTCTAAATAGTTTTTCAATTATGGACTGACGAAATTGAGACTAAATCCAAAGTAAAAAGGATTTCTGAGATAGGAGGTGAAAAACCGATCTGATTCTTCTTTGCCGTCATATTTTTTCATCATATCGAAGCGCCAGTTAAATCGCATACCGGCCTGCATCTGCAACCAGATAAATCCTGCGATTTTCTGATCCCATATAAGACGTGGCTTAAACTCGCCCCGTTGAAGAAAGCTGTTTCCTCCCGGGATATGGTACTGATTTCCTTCCAGTTCATACCCTAATTGCAACATACTGCCAGTTGAGAAGTTTCTTCGCAGATGGCCCCGTGCCGGCAAAAGAAGTTCCATTCCCCATTTATCTGAGAATGTTCGGTTCCACAGAAATACCGGCACATAAATTTGCTGACCGGCTCTGTAGGTTCTTGCCAAACCCGTGCCGATGATGTTTTTATCAGAGGTCTTCCAGCCATAAATAGCCGTGGCGCTATAAGTAATTCCTTTTGAACTGACATCTTTGGCATCTCTAAATGCACCATTCAAATCAGCACTAGCCTGGAAAATCAGCAGGTGTTTTTCATCAAGTGGTTTGAAAATGGTTGTATTTATACCGGCCGTGATCAGTCCGGGAGACGACAATGCCTTGACCTGGCCATTTGCGACTGAATTAGCAAAATCAAAACGGCTTCCCCAATAATTAGCACCCATCTGCCAGATAATGCGGTCGTTTGAAATAACAGGCACATTGACCTGCATTCTCAACCCACGTACCTGATTCACCTCCACATCCTGAAACGCCGGCAGCATCTCTCCGAGCGGAACATCGGGCATATCGAATGCCGTTTGCCATTCATAACCTACACTGACAATTCTCGAAGGCGTTTGATTCAATACTTTCTGTGTTGCATAACGTTTCACGCCGGAAGCATCTCCATAATTGGCATAAGCACTAAAATCTTCCATCACGGGTAAAGTGTCCTGTGAAAATAAAGACACGGGAAAGAGTATAATCAAACTGAAAATAAAATGCCGGATTTGCATAAATAATAATTTGAGCCAAAATTAGCTTTGTGGAGTTATTTTCTAACCTGAACTCTTTTATTTTTTGACAAAATCTAATAAAATAGTTGCAAACCCTGGATTTTTGTTGTAACTTGTTAATAGTGGTAGTTTAAGTTCTGTTGTATTCTTTTTCTATACTCAAAATCCGATACCTTTTGATGCCCCCAAATATTTAAAAAAGGTGTCATATGTCCACGAATAATCAGTATCAAATCGGAGAAACAGCGAAGCAAGTGATTCTTGTGATCTTGTTCTTTGCGGCTATTGCTTTGATCACTTCTTTGTTTTTGCCTATGGAATAATTTTACACTCTGTAAAATTTACTGGCAAATTCTCTTTGTCCTTAACATAAGGACCAGGTAATCTTTTGTGCAGCTCCCTGTGAAGGGAGCTTTTTTTAATCCTTAACTTTGTCGCATTCAAAGCATCAACCCTGTATGGAGTTAAATAAATCATTCAACCACAAAGAATCAGAGGAAAATTGGTATGCCCACTGGATGGATTCCAGCTATTTTACCAGCAAGCCCGATGAAAGAGAGCCCTATACAATCGTTATGCCTCCTCCGAATGTGACTGGCATTTTACATATGGGTCATTGCCTCAACAATACCATTCAGGACATTTTAATCCGTCGTGCCCGAATGAATGGGCTAAATGCATGCTGGGTACCGGGTACCGATCACGCATCCATAGCTACAGAAGCAAAAGTGGTACAGATGCTCCGTGAAAAAGGAATTCAGAAAGGAAGTTTGAGCAGAGAAGAATTCTTGAAATATGCGTGGGAATGGAAAGAAAAATACGGTGGAATCATCCTACAACAATTAAAAAAATTGGGATGCAGCTTGGATTGGGACCGAACCACCTTCACCATGGATCCCGATTACTATCGTTCTGTAACAGGTGTGTTTACTGATTTATACCAAAAAGGATACATCTACAGAGGCAAACGAATGATAAACTGGGATGTGAAGGCTAAAACGGCTTTAAGTGATGAAGAAGTTATCAGGAAAGAAACAAAGCAGCAACTATGTTTCCTCAAATACCAAATAGAAGGTTCGGAAGAATATATTCAGGTGGCAACCGTGCGGCCTGAAACCATCATGGGAGATTCGGCCGTATGTGTTCACCCGAAAGATGAACGCTACCTTCATCTCCATGGAAAAAATGTGATTGTTCCCCTGATCAACCGGGTTGTACCAATTATCACCGACGAGTATGTGTTGATGGATTTTGGAACCGGAGCGCTAAAAGTGACACCTGCTCATGATGTGAACGATTATCAGTTGGGCATCAAACACAAACTGGATGTGATAGATGTTTTGAATGAAGACGGCACTTTAAATGAAGATGCGCTGATATATGTAGGAGAAGATCGTTTTACTGCCCGGAAAAAAATCATTCAGGAACTCCAGGAAAAAGGATTGCTCATCAAAACTGAAGAATATACGAGTGAAGTTGGACACAGCGAAAGAACAGATTCTGTTGTAGAACCCAGATTAAGTTTACAATGGTGGGTGGATATGAAAAAGCTGGCGACACCTGCGCTTGAGGTTGTGCTCCATGAAGAAATTGATTTCTATCCGGGTAAATTCAAGAATTTATACCGGCACTGGATGGAAAATATCAAAGACTGGTGCATTAGCCGTCAGCTTTGGTGGGGTCAGCGGATTCCTGCCTGGTATGATCGGGAAGGAAATATTTACGTAGCTCCTACCATTGAAGAATTACACATACAATATCCGGAAACAGTAGGAATGGAACTTAAGCAGGATGAGGACTGTTTAGATACCTGGTTTTCCAGTTGGTTATGGCCCTTTGAAGTATTCAAGGGATATAGCAATCCGCAAAACAGTGAGGTATCTTACTATTACCCAACAAATACCCTTGTTACTGCACCAGAAATTATTTTTTTCTGGGTTGCACGCATGATCATGGCAGGGATTGAATTTCAAAAAGAGATTCCTTTCCGCGAAGTGTATTTTACCGGGATTGTCAGGGATAAGCAGGGAAGAAAAATGAGTAAGAGTCTTGGAAATTCACCGGATTTGCTGGAATTGATTGATCGTTACGGAGCGGATGCCTGTCGTTTCGGTATTATGATCTCCTCTCCTGCCGGAAATGATTTACTTTGGGATGAAAGTAGCAACGAGCAAGGCCGAAATTTTTGCAATAAAATATGGAATGCGCTGAAATTACTGCGACTATGGGAAACGAACGGATTCAGAGAGGAAGAAAACAACGCTGAAGCAGAAGAAACAAGTTTTGCATCATCCTGGTTTGAGCACCGGCTTCAGGAAGTGACCGGACAGATCAACCAATTATTCAAAGAATACAGACTTAGCGAAGCTTTAAAAACCATCTACTCCCTTATTTGGGATGATTACTGCAGTTGGTATCTCGAATGGATCAAGCCTCCTTATGGTGAAAAAATTTCGAAGTCAGAATATAGAAATGCTATTGCTTTCGCAGAAGAATTGATGCATCTCCTACATCCGTTCATGCCATTCATCACTGAAGAAGTTTATCATCAGTTGAAAGAGAGAGTTAAGGGGGATGATTTAATTATCAGACAAACCAC
>JBIIPV010000064.1:0-5640 GCA_044342435.1 Lacibacter sp.
CCTGATGGATTCCTCCCTATAAACATGAAAGCGACTCATTGATACAAAGAAACAGAATTCTTAGAGCAGATTAACAACCCTTCCAACAAAAAAGAGATTCACCGAAAAGTGAATCTCTCTGAATAAGGAAGCTAGAAGCTACAAGGTGTTTTATACTTCTAACAGGGTTTTTACGGGGTCTTTTCCAATCAACAACTGATCAGGGTTTTCCAGTAATTCTTTCACACGAACAAGAAAGCCAACACTTTCTCTTCCGTCAATAATGCGGTGATCGTAACTCAGTGCCAGATACATCATCGGACGTATCACCACCTGGCCATTGACAGCCATCGGGCGTTCCTGAATTTTATGCATACCCAAGATGGCACTTTGTGGAAGATTAATAATTGGGGTACTCATCAATGATCCGAAAACACCTCCATTTGTAATGGTAAATGTACCTCCGGAGAGTTCTTCCATAGTCAGTTTATTATCTCTTGCTTTACCAGCCAACTCAACAACTTTTTTCTCAACCTCAGCCATGCTCAAGCTCTCCACATTTCGCATAACCGGCACTGTTAGTCCTCTTGGGGTAGAAACAGCAATGGATATATCTGCATATTCATGGTAAACGATTTCATCTCCGTTTATGTAGGCATTGACTGCAGGCCATTCATTCAAAGCAATGGCGCAGGCTTTTGCGAAGAAGCTCATGAATCCCAGATTCACTCCGTGTTGCTCTTTGAATTTGTCTTTGTATCTGGCACGAATATCCATGATGCTGCTCATATCCGCTTCATTGAAAGTGGTGAGCATGGCCGTGGTATTTTTGCTCTCTACAAGACGTCGGCTGATGGTCTTGCGCAGATTACTCATCCGCTCGCGACGAACATTACGTGAATAAAGTTCACTGGCGCCGGTGAAACCGATTTTACCTGGTTGTGAAAGCGCCTGCAATACATCCCCTTTCACAATTTTACCCCCGGCGCCGGAAGGTTTAATGGATTCTGGATTCACTTTCTTATCAGCTATGATGGCCGCTGCGACAGGAGTTGCCTTGATATCATTGGAAACAGCTGTAACCGGCGCTTCTGATTTTTCTTTTGCAGCTGGGGCAACCTGCTCTTTGGGTTCTTCGGTTATATGGGCAGGCTTTTGTGCCGTCTCATCAATATGCGCCACCACATCCCCAATCTGGATTGTATCACCTTCTTTGGCACCATGCTTTAAAACACCCGCCTGCTCGGCATTTATTTCAAATGTTGCTTTTTCGCTTTCGAGCTCTGCAATTACCTCATCTCTTTCCACCCAGGCTCCATCTTGTTTTGTCCATTTCAACAAGGTTACCTCGCTGATTGATTCTCCAACTACCGGCACTTTAATATCTATCATAATCTCTTATTTCTTTTTCAGTTAATGTTAGGGCATTCCGAATGCAGCATCCAGCAATTCAGCTTGTTCCTGAAGATGAACTTTATTGTATCCTGTAGCGGTTGAGGCTGATGCCTGTCGCGCAATGACACCAAAACGAATTCGATTCATATTCATCTTCAGATAAGAAGCCGCTCCCATATTGAGAGGTTCTTCCTGCACCCAGAACCAGGTTGCTTTTGCATATTTATTTTGCAGCTCTGCCAATTGATTTTCGGGTAAGGGATAGAGTTGTTCAAGACGCACAATGGCTACATCTTCACGCTTATCTGCTTTTTTGCGATCTGCCAGTTCAAAATAAATTTTTCCGGTGCACAGAAATATTTTTTTCACCTGATCCGGATTCGGATTAGCAGGATCATCTATGACTTCCCTGAATTTGCCATTTGTAAATTCTGTTTTCGGGGAATAAGTTCCTGCATTTCTCAGATTGGCTTTTGGAGAGAAATTAACCAACGGCTTTCTGAAAGACCATGCAAGCTGACGGCGTAATGCATGAAAGAAATTGGCAGCAGTGGTAATATTCGTGACAACCATATTCAATTCAGCGCACATCTGAAGAAACCTTTCCATTCTGGCGCTGCTATGTTCAGGCCCTTGCCCTTCATATCCATGAGGAAGCAACATCGTGATTCCATTCATGCGATTCCACTTCTGTTCCCCAGCTGCAATAAACTGATCAATCATAGTTTGGGCTCCATTGCAGAAATCACCAAACTGGGCTTCCCACAATACCAGCGTATTTGGATTGGCCATTGCATATCCATATTCAAAACCCAATACTCCATATTCACTCAATAGCGAATTGTAAATATGAAATCTGCTCCCCGAAGATGCTTCTAATCCTGCCAATCTGTTATATGATGCTGCAGTCACTTCATCTCTTAAAATAGAATGACGGTGAGAAAACGTACCCCGTTTCACATCCTGCCCACTCATACGTACATCCTTGCCTTCGGTGAGCAAAGAACCATAAGCCATCAATTCAGCAGTTGCCCAGTCAATTTTTTGTTCCTCGTTGTAAAGTTTAATTTTTTCCTGAAGAATTTTTTCTACTTTTCTAAGAGGCTTAAATCCCGCAGGCCAGTGCATAAGCGCCTCAAATACCTTTTCAAAATTCTCAATATAAATTGATGTATCGGGTGAAGATTCAAAGTCCTGTGATTCGGCTTTTCGTAATTGCTGCCAGGCAATTTCAGGAGGTTGAAAATGATAAGGCAATGGATTCTGTTTCACGTTATCAAGTCTTTCCTGCAGATCATCCCAGAACTTTTTTTCCATTTCAACAGCCATTTGCCGTGCGTCAGGTTCGCCGTTTTGCATGAGATATCCGGTATAAACCTCCCTTGGGTTGGGATGTTTCTCAATCAATGCATAAAGCTGAGGCTGTGTAAACTTGGGATCATCCCCTTCATTGTGGCCATGTCTGCGATAACAAACCATATCAATGAATACATCGCTGTTAAAAGCCTGCCTGTATCGGGTGGCCAGTTCAACACATTTTACAACAGCTTCCGCATCATCCCCATTTACATGAAACACAGGAGCCTGTACCATCGCTGCAAGGGAAGTGCAATAATCAGCACTTCTCGAATCAGAAAAGTCGGTAGTAAACCCGATCTGATTATTAATTACAAAATGAATGGTGCCACCTGTATAATATCCTTCGAGATTACTCATCTGAAGTAATTCGTAAACAATTCCCTGCCCTGCAACGGAAGCGTCTCCATGGATGAGAATCGGAAGAATTTTATCGTAATCGCTGTTATAAAGCACATCTGCTTTTGCTCTGGAAAAACCTACCACAACGGGATTGACAGCTTCCAAATGAGAAGGATTGGGCAATAATTTCAAATGAATTTTATGTCCTTCAGGAGTTTCAACTTCGCTCCCGAAACCCATGTGGTATTTCACATCACCACTTCCCATCGTTTGATCAACTTTAGCCGTTCCCTCAAATTCACTGAAGATCTGTTCATAGGTTTTACCCATGATATTGGCCAACACATTCAATCTGCCACGGTGGGCCATGCCAATTGCAACCTCCTCTACTCCGTTTGCAGCAGCTGTGTTAATGATGGCATCTAATGCAGCAATCGTTGTTTCGCCGCCTTCGAGAGAAAACCTTTTTTGTCCGATATATTTTTTATGAAGAAACCCTTCAAAAATGACACCCTGATTTAATTTTTCAAGGATCCGCTTTCTTTTAGTTAGAGAAAACGGCTGATGAAAGTCACTTTCAAAGGCATTGGTCAGAAAGTCAACCTTTCGCTGATCAGTGATGTATTTAAACTCAACACCAACCTGAGCTGCATAGGTTTTTTGTAAAAAAGAAAGTATTTCGCTCAGAGTTACCTTCCCCAGTCCGATTATTTTTCCGGCATTAAACTCAACCGAAAGGTCCTGTTCAGACAGCCCATAAAATCCCAGGCTGAGGTCTGCGCCTCTGTCTTTTCTTTTGCGGATCGGATTCGTGGTCGCTACGAGGTGTCCTTTATTCCGATATCCAAGTATTAAGCGGTAAACCCCGATTTCTTTTTCCCAGTTTACAGGTGATAAAGAAGTTGTGGATGCAACCACTGTTCCATTTGACGGTTTGATGCCGGAGGCAACAGCAAAGTCAAACCCTTCAAAAAATTTACGTAAATCAGGATCTACGGTAGAAGGATCTTGTAAAAAATCTTTATAAAGATTTTCGACGTATTGAGGATGTTGAGAGGTGATGTACTGAAAATCTTTCATGCAAAACAAGCATTACGTGCTAAAAAAGTTTTGCAAATATCGTACCTTTTAACGTATTGGAAAAAAGGAAGAATTAAACAGAATACACCCGACCTTCATTTTCTTCTGATTTGAGTAACGAGGCGCAAAGATTAAAATCCTGAAAATATTAGCAGGGAATAAAAAAAAGACATACCTTCGCCCCCCCAAATAAGTTATTATGGCCAATCATAAAGCTACCAGAAATGCCATTCGTTCACTCCAGGAAGTGAAGGATGCAAAAGAAGCCGGAAACGAACTAGTTAAGGTCGCTTCCATGATTGATAAACTGGCTAAAAGAGGCGTTATTCACAAAAATAAAGCTGCAAACCTGAAAAGCAAGCTCGCTAAAAAAGTAAACAAACTGGCTTAACCAGTTAATAAATAATTTCAAACCCGTCCGATTATCGGCCGGGTTTTCTATTTTTATACAATGGCAAATCGCTGGGTTTCAATACTTTTTTATTTCTTTTTGGTTTCCGGGACTTTTGCTCAGACAACATCCGGCAATCTGCCTTCTAATTATTACCAATCTGCCAACGGGCTTACTTGTTCAGCTTTGAAAACAGCGCTTTCGGGAATTGTTTCTACCGGCAGTGTTGAACTTTTATATAGTGAACTGTGGGCTACTTATCCTCGTACTGATAAAAAAAGAAATGATGCCAATACAGCCGATGTAGTATGGGACATGTACAGCGACAATCCAAATGGACCGGATCCTTATACATTTTCATTTGTCGTGGACCAGTGCGGCCAATATAACAAAGAAAGTGACTGTTATAATCGGGAGCACACATTTCCACAAAGCTGGTTCAGCGAACTGACTCCTATGAAATCTGATATGAATCACATTTTCCCAACCGATGGAGAAGTGAATGGAATCAGAAGCAATTTTCCATATGGGGAAGTTTCCAATGCTACGATCACAACCCGGAATGGCAGCAAACTGGGAACCGGAAATAATTTCGGTTACACAGGTACGGTATTTGAGCCGATCAATGAATATAAAGGAGACATTGCAAGAGCAGTTTTGTATATGTCTGTCCGCTATGAAAACCTGATCGGATCCTGGGTTAGCAACGGCAATGCGAATGATATATTGAATGGCACCAGCTATCCGGCATTCGACGCATGGCAACTTCGATTGCTCTATAAGTGGCATACACAAGATCCTGTCAGCGATAAAGAATTGAAAAGAAATGATTCTGTTTTTGTCATACAGAAAAATAGAAATCCTTTTATTGACAGGCCGGAATGGGTATATGAAATCTGGAATTGTACAGGACTTATAGTATCTACATCCACACCAGAAACGATAGGATCCCCTAAAGGGTTGACTTTGTATCCCCTGCCGGCCGGCACATCTGAGACAATCACGATCAGATGGGTCAGACCCTTAACAGAAAACACAAGCCTTCAGGTGGTTTCTGTCACCGGACAAATTATGAATACCTCTCAGATAAAAAGAGG
>JBIIPV010000065.1:0-5634 GCA_044342435.1 Lacibacter sp.
AACTTCTCTTTCCCAATCAAAACAAAATCCAATATTATCAAGCTGCTTTCTGAAATTTTTAATGTTTTCTTCCGTGCTGACTGAAGGATGAATGCCGTGATCTATTGCATATTGTTCTGCAGGCAAACCAAATGCATCATATCCCATCGGATGTAATACATTAAACCCTTTTAATCTTTTAAACCGGGAATAAATATCACTGGCAATATACCCAAGCGGATGCCCGACATGAAGACCGGAACCACTGGGATAAGGAAACATATCCAGCACATAAAATTTGGGACGGCTTTTGTCAACAACAACACGATAGGTTTTATTGTCTGACCACTTATTGTGCCACTTTTTTTCAATATCTCTAAAAGAATACTCCATAAAAAATCATGTTTACTAAGGCCAATGCATCTCATTTTCCAGACAGTTTATAGACCTGTACGGATTTTGCAATGAATGATGATGATACTTTTAAAATATTTAATAATATCACAATATTGGCCGGCTAAATTACGAATTGCAGTCCGAAATCATTTATTTTTGAGCCATTCAACATCTTAAAAAAAGCATTATGGCCAATACTCAGGGAAAAGGGTCGATGAAACGTTCCAAGCCCTCTTACATATATGCCATCACAGGAGTAGCACTGGTTTTGTTTATTCTCGGAACACTTGGCTGGGTTTTTCTCAATTTCCAGATGATAGGAAATACGCTCCGTGAAAACATCCAGATTCATGCCTGGCTGTCGACAGGAAGTAAACAGTCGATCGAAAATCTAAAAAAGTATATTCAGGAGCAGCCTTACGTAAGAACCTGGGAGTATGTAGACAAAGAAAAAGCGAAAGCGATTTACAATAAAGACGGGAATGAAGGCTGGGATAAAATATTAACCGAAAATCCGCTACCGGAAAGCATTGATTTTTTTGCGAAAGCTGAATATGTTCAGAAAGATAGTCTTGAAAGAATTTCAGAAGAGCTGATGGCAAAATTTCCCGGTGTCATTTCTGAAGTTCAATATCCGAAAGATGTTGTGATTACTATTACAGACAGGGCCCAAAAATTTGGAATTGCTCTATTAATCATTGCCATTTTATTATCTGCAGTTGTGATTGTATCCATCGACAGTACCATACGCCTGGCGATGTTCAGCAACCGGTTTTTAATCAAAACCATGCAGATGGTGGGTGCAACAAGAGGTTTTATTGCACGCCCAATGAATATCCGCGCCGTCATCAACGGGTTTATAAGTTCAGCCATCGCAATAGCAGGTATCTGGTTTTTGATTTTATGGATAGAGAGCTATATCCCAGATGTCAAAGCTTTGAGAGACACGAAAAACTATGCCATTTTGTTTGGATCAATTATCGTGATCGGTGTAGGTATTTCAGTTTATAGCACGCACAGAAGCGTCATGAAATATCTGAAGATGAAACTGGATGATCTTTACTGAGGAGTTTTTTATCTTTGATCAAAGATTATTTTATCTACAGAATACAACAATCATAAATTTAACTACAGGCGATGACAGATATAAAAAAAACAGATCCCAAACCTGCCAAGAAAGAAAAAGAAATTGCAAAAATTTTTGATTCTTCTAATTATAAGTTGATGATCTTAGGAGGCGTTCTCATTATTGGCGGAATTTTATTAATGATTGGTGGTAAAAGCGACGATCCGAATGTATTTGATCCGAAAGAAGTATATAGTTTTCGGAGAATCACGCTTGCTCCGATTTTAATCATTGCCGGGCTCATCGTTGAAATTTTTGCCATCATGTGGAAAAGCAAAAAATAGCCCTTTGCTTCCAGGTTATCTATCGTTTTAAATTATTCCTTTGAACTATTTTGAGAGTATAATTATAAGCATCGTTGAAGGATTGACCGAGTTTCTGCCGGTTTCTTCAACCGGCCACATGATCCTGGCTGAAAAGTTTTTAGGTATCCCCAGTTCGGATTTCACAAAATTATTTACCATCTCAGTACAGCTGGGTGCGATAATAAGTGTTCTTGTTCTTTACTACAAAAAATTTCTTGCGCCTTTTCAGCGAAACTCCGAAGGATGGATGTTTTATTTAAAATTGATGGCAGGGGTTATTCCCGCTCTTATATTGGGAAAATTGTTCGATGAAAAAATTGAAACCCTGCTCGAAAGTCCGATGACTGTGGCCATATCTCTACTGGCAGGTGGTTTGATTTTACTGTTTATTGACAATATTTTTAAAGACCATCAAATAAGTGAAGAGAAGTCTGTCAGCTTCAAACAGGCTATCATCATCGGATTATGGCAATGTGTAGCCATGATACCCGGTATTAGTCGCAGTGCCGCATCCATCATTGGTGGCATGCAACAAAAATTATCAAGGTCTCTTGCTGCTGAATTTTCTTTTTTCCTCGCTGTTCCTACAATGGCCGCAGCCACTTTGTACTCCATGTTTTTGAAAGACTGGAAAGGGAATGGAATAGAACAAAAAGGTTATCAGATTATTTTGTCTTCTTCTCAAAATATTCAGGTATTTATTCTTGGCAATATTGTTGCATTTGTAGTAGCCCTGCTTGCCATCAAATTCTTCATTGGTTTTCTTCAAAAACACGGGTTCAGGGTTTTTGGCTGGTATAGAATAGTTGCCGGAGCCTTCATCTTGTTTCTGGTTCTTACAGGGAAATTGAAATAACAAACAAGTAATCCTTTATTACATAGTCAAGTATTTTTTCTTTAATTTACTTGCCTGAATCAATGATCAATGAATAAGAAAAAGGTATGGAAAGCCTGGGCAATGTATGATTGGGCGAATTCCGTTTACAACCTGGTTATCACCACTACTTTTTTTCCGGCTTACTATGCAGCAGTAACATCGTCTGAAAAACCGGAATTTTCAAAAGGAGTGTCACTGTTTGGAAGGTATTTTGTGAATACTGAGCTGAAAGACTATGTACTTGCTGCAGGCTTTTTGCTCATCGCATTGTTGTCCCCTATTCTATCTTCAATTGCAGATTATAAAGGAAACAAGAAACAATTCATGCAATTTTTCTGCTACCTGGGGGCTGTGAATTGTTCTTTGCTTTTCTTCTTTGATGAATCAAATGTATCCTTAGGGCTTCTGTTTTTTATGCTTGCAGGAATTGGCTTTTATGGCTCTCAGGTATTTTATAATTCATATCTGCCAGACATAGCAGAAGAATCGGAAAGAGACAGACTCAGTGCAATGGGTTATACTTATGGATACATTGGCAGTGTGCTCATGCAACTGATTGGTTTTTTTCTGGTGATGAAGATGGAAAACAAACAATTGGCGCTTCAAATTACTTTTCTACTTGTAGGTATATGGTGGGTTGCCTTTGCTCAATTCTCTTTTTTCCGCCTTCCCTCTGTTAGTAAGTCGGAAAGAAAAATGAAGAAACACATACTCGTGAATGGATTCCATGAATTAAAACTAGTTTGGAACCAAATTGCGGAACGCCCTGTACTTCAAAAATTTCTTATTTCATTTCTTTTGTATAGCATGGGTGTGCAAACAGTGATGCTGGTTGCCATTGATTTTGGAATTAAAATTTTGAAGCTTCCAAACGATCGTCTCATTATCACGGCAGTCATTATTCAGCTTGTTGCCATTGTCGGTGCAATTGGGATGTCTCGCCTCTCTGAAAAATTTGGCAATCTTCGAATCCTCAGTCTGACTGTATTATTGTGGATAGGAGTATGTATCACCGGATACTTCATCTCTAGTGAAATTGAATTTTATATTCTGGCTGCACTGGTCGGACTGGTGATGGGAGGTATTCAATCGCTTAGCAGATCTACTTATTCTAAACTGATGCCTCCGACAAAAGACACAGCTTCTTTTTTCAGTTTTTATGATGTATCTGAAAAATTAGCGATTGTGATCGGGCTTGTCGTGTTTGGAATCATTGAAGGCCTTACCAATAATATGCGACAATCAATCATTGCACTGGTCGTATTTTTTATACTCGGATTGATTGGATTATTATTCACATCAAGGCATTATAAAAAAATTAAAGAAATATGAACCTTCATGTTATCAATACAGGTTATTTCAAATTAGACGGAGGCGCTATGTTTGGTGTCGTTCCAAAAGCCATCTGGAATAAACTCTGTCCAGCAGATGAAAACAATTTGATTCAATTAGCGATGAGATGTTTGCTTATTGAAACATCTAACAGAAAAATACTGATTGATACAGGAATAGGAAATAAACAGGATGAAAAATTCTTCAGTCATTATTTCCTGAATGGAACTGACAGTCTCGATCAATCTTTGAAGGAAAAGGGTTTCAGCAGAGAAGACATCACAGATATCATCCTCACCCATTTACACTTTGACCATTGCGGAGGAAGTGTTATTCGGAAAGATGATGTACTTGTTCCTGCTTTTCCGAATGCTATATACTGGACGAATGAGGAACACTGGAATTGGGCAACTAAACCAAATGATCGTGAAAAGGCTTCATTTTTAAAAGAAAACATTCTTCCTCTGCAAGAAACAGGAGTATTAAAAATGATTCCTGCAGGTGAACCCCTGAATCAAAAACTTTCGTCTGTTAAATTCTCAGATGAAATTGACATACGCTTCTGTTACGGTCATACCAGGGCGATGATGCTTCCCCAAATAAAATACAAAAATCATACGATCGTATATATGGCTGACCTGTTACCAACAGTTGGTCATATTCCTTTACCTTATGTGATGGGATACGATATGTTTCCTCTTGACACTCTAAATGAAAAGAAACTTTTTTTACAGGAAGCTGCCGAACAGAAGTATATTCTATTTTTCGAGCACGACCCTGTGAATGAATGTTGCACGTTAAAACAAACGGAAAAAGGCATTCGGGCCGATCAGACTTTTTCTATTAGCGAGTTAGATTAATTTTTGGAAATTAAACTTCTCATTGGGTACCTCAGTCCTGAATAACCCATCATATCCACTTTCACACTGCCAACTGAAATAGGACTTTCAATGCGAACAGGAAGTTTGTTGGCATCATCCGTTACCCAGACGGTCATCTCTTCCCCGCCTTTGAAGATGGTACCCTCTATCAATAAGGGCTTAAATTTTATGGTTTTAAATTTCCCATATCGGGTTTTCACCACTTCTTTTCCCAGGTATCTGATATACAAATTATGGACTTCATCATCTATGAACATGGAGAATGGGATTTTTGCTCCGGGATTATATTTTGCAAAATCAATATTCCGGGAATAGTAAATCATACTAAGAACATCCTGTGTGCAATTAGGAATGCGGTAAGTGCCGGATTTAGTCACTGCGGTATTTGATTTATGGTTAAAGCTGACTGTTTCAAACTTTTTGAAATCCCCTTCTTCAATATTTCTGATGAATTTATAAGGCTGAAGGGACAGTGTGTCAATAAATGATTCATATTTATCGCGAACCTTAAAAACCCCATCGAAAAAATTGTTTGTCTTGCCTTCTCCTTTGATATAATAAGCAGGCTTGCTGTTAAAGGAGTTCAGTTTGACTGAAAAATTCGCTTCACCTCCAAATACATATACACCGGCAAATGTATAATAGACATGATAGTTGATTGATTCGCCCGACTGCCATGAGCTATTACGAACAGTGCATTCCTGTGCAGATATTTTCATTGATAAGATGACAAGAAAT
>JBIIPV010000067.1:0-5617 GCA_044342435.1 Lacibacter sp.
GCTTGTAAACATCCGATAAGGTTCATCTGTGCCTTTACTTATTAAATCATCAATTAATACGCCAATATAAGCTTCACTCCTTTTTAAAATTAAAGGTTCCTTTTCCGATATTTTTAAGTGAGCATTTATTCCGGCCATTAAACCCTGACAAGCAGCTTCTTCATAACCTGTTGTTCCATTTATTTGTCCGGCAAAAAATAAATTTTGTAACTTCTTGGTTTCCAATGAGTAATGTAGCTGAGTAGGTGGAAAATAATCATATTCTATCGCATAGCCCGGTCTAAACATCCTGCAATTTTCAAATCCGGGCACGGTTTTCAGTGCATCATATTGAACCTGTTCCGGTAATGAGGTTGAAAATCCATTCACATATATTTCTACAGTATTCCAACCTTCTGGTTCAACAAATAATTGATGACGATCACGATCAGCAAATCGATTGATCTTGTCTTCTATACTCGGGCAATATCTTGGCCCCGTACCTTGTATTCTTCCTTGATACATTGGGCTCCTGTCAAACCCCGTTTTTAATATTTCGTGTACTTTCTCATTTGTGTAGGTGATCCAACAGCTCCTTTGTTGTTCGGGCTTCACTTTTTCTATGTCTAAAAATGAGAACCCGGTTACTTCTTCATCTCCCTTTTGTTCTTCCATTTTTGAATAGTCGAGACTTCTTCCGTCAATCCTAGGAGGTGTTCCGGTTTTTAATCGATCGCTTTCAAACCCCAATTCTACTAATTGTTCAGTAATACCTGTAGCTGCTTTTTCAGATATACGACCTCCACCAAGTTTTTTTTCACCAATATGGATCACTCCGTTTAAAAACGTCCCACTTGTAACAACCACTGCTTTAGATCGTATTTCATGACCAAGTCCTGTAATTACACCTAAACAATATCCGTCTTTTACAATGAGCTGTTGTACCATATCCTGGTAAAAATCTACTCCTTTGGTATTCTCCAGCATTTCTCTCCATGTAGCCGCAAACAACATGCGGTCGTTTTGAGAACGAGGACTCCACATGGCAGGCCCCTTGCTTTTATTTAACATTCGGAACTGAATGGTGCTTTTATCGCTTACAATACCACTATATCCTCCAAGGGCATCAATTTCTCTGACAATCTGCCCTTTTGCAATTCCTCCCATTGCGGGGTTGCAGCTCATTTGGGCAATGGTTTGCATGTTCATGGTAATGAGAAGAACCCGACTTCCCATATTTGCTGCTGCTGCTGCTGCTTCACAGCCCGCATGGCCTGCTCCAACAACGATGATGTCATATTCAGGAAACATACTTGCAAAGTTATGCCAAAGCAATGTTGATCCTTTAAATAGATGATAATCTTCTAATGTTTTCCGCCTCAATGCTTGCTTCCTTCAGGCCCATGCCTTTGTTGATTAATTCCATTTCCAGAGTAGACAACCCCTCAATCTGTTGTAGATAATCTTTGTTTTTTATCAAAAAATCAACCTGCTTTTCTATATGTGGAATTTCTTTTTTGTTCCCCACTGTTATTTTATTAGAAATCTCTTTAGCTAAATAATACCCGGATTTCAAATAAAGTCTTTCAAAATAGTCTGCCGCTATAGAAGTATTGAATACTGCATCTCCATTAAGCCGAATTGAAGGCTGTATATTAATAAAGTTCCAGCATAAACAAAGGTCCTTCTCAATTTCTAAATCAAAAAACGAAACAGGAACAACGTGATCAAGTTGCCAAACTACCCCAAAATTCCCCCAATTCATCTCAGGAGTGAAAGAAAGCTCAATCCATTTACGAAATCCTTTGTTATCAATACCAAAATATGGGGCATATTCCACCGCCGGCCGCCCGTCGATAATGTATCTTCTCAGAGCAATTTGCCACTTTCTTTTGATGTCTGCCATAATAAAGCTGAATTATGAATCAAAGTTACATGTTTCTCAAGAAACGGTTTCGGGGTGAAACATCCTTTTTTGAAGGCCTATTTTTGCTGATAGAATAAACCATAAAAGTAGATTAATATAATTTGAACATTTCATTTTATCAAATTCCATTTAAATGTACCGTGAGTTAAATATCAGAAAAATAACAGAAGCTATCAATTTGCTTCGTCTGAGAATGAATGATAGGTTTCCGGATTCAAACCTTCTGAAAGTTGCTGAAGAACAGGAGGGTTTTCCAAAGAACCAAAGAAAATATTTATAATTTGAATAAACCCTATATCTATTTCAGAATATCTTTTATTCTGTTGGTTATTGTTTCTGTAGCAGCTATTATATACACCCTTTCGTTGGTGTCTGTCAATAAACAAGATCTGAATTTACAAAACATCATATCGACAAGTGAGCCCTTTTTGAATGAAGCTGTGATGATCGGTGCTGCTTTTAATTTCATCAGCAAACTTGAAAATATACTTAAACAAAAAAAGATATTAGCTGCATTACATCAACTAAGTACAATAATCCACGTTATCGATATGCACCAACTAACCAAAGACCCCACAAGTATTTTGGAAAAAACACCCAACATTCACCTAAAAGAAACTTTACTAAATACGAACTAAACAGGTATCTCGATTATTGTAGCGAAATGCTTTCTCTGACATCAAAAGTAGCAGCAGCTTATGCATTCAACAGCAACGATAAGATCATATTAGATACAATTCACAACATAGAAAGCCTGAGCGGCTCTTTATCTAACAAAATCCGGCAAAAAATAAATATCAATAAATTATCAAGTTAAAATAAAGGCTCCGTGAGATTATTTCGCGGAGCTTTTTTTGAATAAATCCAGGTAAAAATCCTCCCTGGCGCGCATCTTTTTGATTTCTTTTGCAGTGTGATCATCATAGTTACAAAGATGTAAAGCCCCATGGAATAAAACCCGTAAGAACTCTGTCCGAAAATTATTATTGAAAATCAATGAGTTATCTCTAATTCGATCAATACTTATGTAAATCTCTCCACTAATTGGCTCGCCTTTATCAGAGAGAGGAAAGGTAAGAATGTCTGTATAATCAGGATGGTTCAGAAAATGCTCGTTCATGTTTCTTAAAGTTTCGTCGGAACAAAAAATATAATGAACAGAAGCAAGCCTCAATTTCTCCTTTTTAAAAATACCGGCAATAAACTCTTTCGTTTCTGTTCTGTTTGGAAACCAGAAGGCGGGGCAATCAAAAAAAAACCGGACTATGTTTTTTTCAACCATTTACCCAAAATTCGGAAAGATTTCAATGCGTTAGAATAATACTTTTGTGAAGCGGTGCAATTATTCACCCCAAAACCATTGGCTTTATATATATAATGAAAAAATTATCTACTCTGACTCCTGGATCCAAGGGAATTATTCGGAAAATAGAAGGTGTGGAAACCCATTTAAAGTTGATGGAAATGGGATGTATTCCAGGTGAAGAGATTGTTGTTTATCGACACGCGCCAATGGGAGATCCTATTTCTGTTCGGGTTGCAGGATATAATTTAAGTATCAGAAAAGAAGAAGCTGATGCAGTATGGGTTGAAGAAGTTTGAAGATCTAAATCCTTTAAAAAAATTAAATGTAAACAGACCAAATGCTCATAACGACTGCTCGATACCAATGGGGATGTAAATTAAAAGGGCATAACATACGGCAAAAGAAACAATTAATAAAAATCGTATGAAAATCGGACTTTTTTTCGGTTCTTTCAATCCGGTGCACCACGGCCACCTCATCATTGCACAACATTTGATCAACGAAACCGATTTGGATCAGGTTTGGCTTGTTGTTTCGCCGAGAAACCCATTCAAACAACAAGCCGGGTTATTAGATGAATATCAGCGGCTACACCTTGTTCACCTTGCGCTGGAAAACAATCCGAAAATAAAACCATCCGATATAGAGTTTCACCTTCCCCGCCCCTCTTATACGATTGATACGCTTGTTTATCTTGAAGAAAAGTATCCCAATCATCATTTTTCCATCATCATGGGCAGCGATAGCTTGCAGAATCTATCCAAATGGAAAAATGCAGAAAAATTAATGAATGGATATCCGTTTTATGTATATCAAAGACCGGGTTTTGAACCCATGAACCCCGGCTGTAAGCAAATGATTATCCTGGATGCTCCACTAATAGAAATTTCGGCTACTCGTGTACGTGAGTTAATCAGAAAAAATAAATCCTTAAGATATTTGCTTCCCGAAATTGTGATTGAAGAGATTGATAAATGTAGCTACTACAGATAATGCCAGAACAATCAATGTGAGTGTTAAAACTCCTATATCATCCACCCAAGTAAAAGGCAAAAAGCGGCAATAAAAGGGGCTGGAATTTTACTGATAGAGAGAGTCGCAAGAGTTCCGCAAATCACAAACAGATTTAATCCGCTTTGCAAATTAAATTGAAAGAGTGAGAGGTCTCTACTCAGGTAAATTGCAGATGCTGCCATGAGTCCAACAGCCCCCGCATTGATACCCTCTAGGGATCGATATATTACTGCATATTTTTTTATATTTTCCCAAATGGGATAAAAGAAAAAAACAAGCAGCGCGCTCGGTAAAAAAACAGCCATCATTCCAATAAAACAACCCAGTAATTGTTTCGCCGGCCCTTCTTTGCTCATAGCCAGTCCGCCGGCATAAGTGGCAAGTGAAAAATTCGGACCTGGTATTCCCTGAACAATACCTGCTCCCGTCATCAATTCTTCTCCCTTCATGTATTGGGTTTTCTCTCTCACCACAAATTGTTCATACATCATCGGAACCAATACTTGTCCGCCCCCAAATACAAGACTTCCAAAACGGTAAAAATTTTCAAATAAATTATAAGCTTTTCTGTTTTCCCAATTCTGCTTACGTGCTGTTTCACTCAAAAATCCGGCTACAATGAAAACCCCAAGAAAAATCCACAATGCTGTCCATCTCACAATTCTGTTAGGGTTTTCTTTTTGAGGAATTCGTTTATTACTGAAATTGGTGACCACACCGGAAAGAACAATGATCAAAGGAAAAGTCCATGGCGTTTTAAAAAACAGATAAGTTGCAAAAAAAGAAACAATCAGAATGATTTTTGTGATGGTGTTCGAGATCGCAAACCTATACGACCCCCAAGCGGAGTACAATAAAAACCCAATGGCCATTGGATGAAGGAATCTGAAAATTTCAGGATGAAAGCCTGATTGTCCGAAATGAGAAACCAGAAACGACAAAGCACCCATTAACAACGATGCGGGTAAAACCCATATAATCAGAGTAATGATGGCCAATGGAATCCCCCCTCTTCTATAAGCAATAATCGCAACGGTTTGTGTAGAAGATGCCCCAGGGAGAATTTGACAAACAGCAAAGGCCTCCAGCAACTCTTCTTCGGTGAGAATGCGTCGTTTTTTGACAAACATCTTCATCATCAGACCTATATGACCCTGTGGACCACCAAAGGCTGTTAAAGAAAAAACCAGTATAGCTTTTAAAAAGGGAATATGTCTGAAAAAAGGATTCGTAGTAATATGTTTTAATTAAATTGTAAACAAAACAGACACAATCCGAGGCCTGTTCATATTCTTTTTACCATACAAAGATGAAAAATAAAAACAACAACAGAGTTTTGAAAGCATTTCTGATCATTTGTTTTATCTCCTTTATTTTTTCGGCTTGCAAAC